>JADIMU010000032.1 GCA_017694495.1 Candidatus Aphodenecus pullistercoris | reverse complement strand
CAAGTGCTATGGTGGTGATATCTCCAGAAAGCGTAAGCTTCTCGAGAAGCAGAAGGAGGGCAAGAAGCGCATGAAGATGGTCGGCAATGTCGAGATTCCACAGAGCGCCTTCCTTGCCGTACTGAAGACGGAGGGCGAGAAGGACTGATGGTCTACAACCGGCTCTACGACATCCTGCCGCAGGTGGCCGAGAACGGCGACCTCGAGACTCTGGCAGCGTCCAGAGGAATGGAGCGTGACGAGCTGAGGAAGCTGCTTGCAAGCCTCGACGAGGGCATTCCAGCAAGCCTCTACTCGACGCTGGACAGGGACAGTGTCGTCCTTTCGCCGGTGGGTCAGGCCTACGCTGCGGCCTGCGCGAAGGCAAGCCGCCTCTTCCGCCAGGCCGAGCTCAAGGCCGAATCGGTCAAAAGGGAGCGTGAGAGCTGCCTGATCGTCGCGACGCTGTCGAAAGGGGCGGGGAGGGCGATCAGACAGGCCACATCATGCAAGGTCAAGACCCTCCTCTTCGACAGTCTTGGAGACGACGCTCCGGTGCGCCTCAAGGCCCTCGGAGCCGATTTCGACCTCGCCATAGGCCTCATCGACGAGGCCTGGCTGAGGCGCTGCCGCGTCAAGGTCCATCCCCTTGGCGAAGTGCGCCTCGCCGTCGCCCTCGACTCGGCACATGAGCTCGCCTCACGCCGCCGCCTCGACATCGAGGACCTCTACGACCAGCGGCTCTACGTCCCACGCAAGGGCCACTCGAAAGCCATAGACATGCTCACGGGCGACCTGAGGGCCTTCCATCCCCACATCATGGTGGAGGAGTGCCCGCGCCGCGACAGCGCCCTCTTCAAGGCTCTGTGCGAGGAGGGCGGCCTCGTCCTTGTCGCCCAGGAGGAGGACCTCTCCTCCTACGGGCTGAAGACCGTGGCCGTCGACTGGGGCTACAAGTCGCCCTACGGCCTCATCTATTCGCAGAAGCCCAGCGCCAGGGTCGAGGAGATCATGGCCGCTGTGGAGAAGGTGAAGGCTGAGTGATCATTTCGCCCCTATGGCCATATAGTCTTTGGGGCATATCCCATAGATCTTGGTGAAGGCCCTGTAAAAGCCTGAGTAGTCCTGGAAGCCGCAGTCCTGCCATACCTGGGAGGGCAGGGCCCCTTCCGCCATCAGGAGCGTGGAGGAGCGCAAGGCCATGTCTGAGCGGGGACGGGAGGTGATCGCCCGCCTCGTCGACCACATCGACATCAAGCGCATCGTCGATGACATGAGCCGTCTCAAGGACTTCGAGGATGATGTGATGAAGCGCTGTCCCTGGGTTCCTGCCGCCTTCAACGGCAGGTGAGGAACCTGTGGATATGGAAAGACCCCGGCGGCTTGCCGGGGTCTTCCTGTGTCCAGAGACCGCTTACAGTCCCATCTTGGCCTTCTGCTTGGCCCAGGAGTCCTTCAGGGTGCATGTCCTGTTGAAGACCAGGTGGCCTTCCTTCGAGTCCTTGTCGAGATGGTAGTAGCCGTTGCGGATGAACTGGAGGTAGTCGTCCATCGTGACGCGGGAAGCCTCCTCCTCGAGGGCGGCGTCATTGAGGATGACCAGCGAGTCGGGGTTGAGATCGTCAAGGTAGTTGCCCGTCGCCTCGCCAGGATTGGGGCTCTTGAAGAGCTTGTCGTACTGGCGCACCTCGACACGCAGGCAGTGGTCCTTGCTGACCCAGTGGCTCGTGCCCTTGACCTTGCGTCCGTCGGCAGTCTGTCCGCCGCGGGAGTCGGGGTCGTAGGTCGCGTGGACGCGGACGACCTTTCCATCCTCATCCTTCTCGCAGCTCGTCGCCGTAATGTAGTAGGCGCCCTTCAGCCTGACCTCGTTGCCGATGTAGAGGCGGTGGTAGCCCTTGACGGGCGTCTCCATGAAGTCCTCGCGCTCGATCAGGATGCTGCGGCTGAATGCGATCTTGTGGCGTCCGGCATTGGGATCCTCAGGGTTGTCCTCGACCTCGAAGTACTCGCACTTGTCCTCAGGGTAGTTGTCGATCACGACCTCGAGGGGATCCAGGACGGCCATGAGCCTCTTGGCCCTCTTGTTGAGGTCCTCGCGTACGCAGAACTCCATGAGGGAGTAGTCGACGACGCCCTCGACCTTGGCCACGCCGACACGGGAGACGAAGTCCTTCATCGACTCGGGCGAGTAGCCGCGCCTCCTGATGCCGGCGACGGTCGGCATCCTCGGGTCGTCCCAGCCGCTGACGAGCTTGTTGTTGACCAGGTACAGGAGCTTGCGCTTGCTCATCAGCAGGTAGCTGACGTTCATCCTGGCGAACTCGTACTGGTGGGGCGTATGCTCGATGCCGTCGATGCTCGTCGCCCAGTCGTAGGCCGGTCTGTGGTCCTCGAACTCGAGGGTGCATATCGAATGGGTGATCCCTTCGATGGCGTCGCTGATGGGGTGGGTGAAGTCGTACATCGGATAGATGCACCACTTGTCACCGGTGCGCGGGTGGGTGGCGAACTTGATGCGGTAGAGGGCCGGGTCGCGGAGGTTCATGTTGGGACTTGCCATGTCGATCTTGGCCCTCAGCGTGTATGAGCCTTCAGGATGCTTGCCGTCCTTCATCTCCTGGAAGAGGCGGAGGTTCTCCTCGATGCTGCGGTTGCGGTCAGGGCTCTCCTTTCCCGGCTCGGTGAGCGTGCCGCGGTACTCCTTCATCTGCTCGGGCGAGAGCGAGTCGACGTAGGCCTTGCCCTCGCGGATCAGGCGCAGCGCGATCTCATAGAGCTGGTCGTAGTAGTCGGATGCGTAGTACTCATGCTTGCCCCAGTCGAAGCCGAGCCAGTGGATGTCATCCTTGATGGCGTCGATGTACTCGTTCTCCTCCTTTGCCGGGTTCGTGTCGTCCAGGCGGAGGTGGCAGCGGCCATGGTACTTCTCGGCGAGCTGGAAGTTCAGGCAGATGCTCTTGATGTGTCCGATGTGGAGGTAGCCGTTCGGCTCCGGCGGGAAGCGGGTGACGATCTCACCTCCAGGCACGCGGCCGGCTGCCAGGTCGTCCTCGATGATCTTCTCGATGAAGTTGAGGGGGCGCTCAGTGTTCTCACTCATATGTCTTCTCCTACTGCACTTTCAAAGGTGCGCTTGGTCTTTTGGCCTTTTATAGTACTTTTTCAGCCTTGCGAAAAGCGGAAAAGGGCCTCTGAGCCTCCATGTGCGCAAAAGTACACGGAGACGGAGGCCGCGATCGTCGGATAGCTGAGGCTGGCGAGGACGATCCCGTCCTTGATGAAGCTGACGGTGTCGGCGCGCCGCGAGACGACGAGGCCCTGCGTGTCGAGGCCTGGGAAGAAGGATCTCGTCTCGACGTCCAGGATGTGCAGGCTGTAGACGAGGCCTCCATCCTCTTCGCCGAGGCTGACTCCAGCCCCGGGTGCGAGGATGACGCCCACTTCATAGCGGCAGTCGCCCTGTCTGTCGAAGACGATGTCGTCGTCCTCCACGCCCGCCGTCCAGACGAGGCGATGGACGCCCGTCACGGGGAAGGAGAGGCTTGAGGAGCTGAGGACGCGCACCTTCCCGGGCCGTCCGATCCATTGGCATTTCCTGATCTTCAGCATTGTCGCTGTCATCCTCCAGATGTTAGAGTCTAGCATGGAATGGAGGTCCTTCGACAATGCTCTATCTAGCCGGAATACTCGAAAGCCACATCAGGAAGGAAGGGGAGGGCCTTGTCCTCGTCCCCGGCGGCACGCTCTATGAGACGGCCTTGCACATAAGGCGGGACATCGACCCGCGAGTCGCAGTGCTCGCGAAGATCTCGAACGACATGCCGGGCCGCATGCTGCTCGAGAGTCTCGTGCATGAGCGCATCTTCTTCGACCCCTTCCTGGTAAGCCCCTCACGTTCCACCAGCCTCGTCATCGAGGATGGTGAGGGTGGGCGCGACTCGTACTACATTACGGGAAGCTCTGCGCTCGACGTGTCCACAGAGGAGGTCAGCGAGAGCCTGGGGACGCAGAGCGACGTGACCACCTTCGTCATCGTGGGCTCGGCGATCTACCACAATTCGCTGCTTGGCGCCTATCTGGACAGCGCGACCTTCCTCAATCCGAGGCCGCGCATCGTCCTCTATCCGGCATGCCGCGCCGCGGGCCCGATCGACGCCTGCATGATGGCGCGCCAGCTCTCGAAAGGCCTCATCGAGGCCGACGAGCTCGTCCTTGACGACTACGACATCAGCTTCCTCGGCCTTGAGGACGTCGAGCGCCTGGCTCCCGTCGTCCACCTTCTTGGCGATGACCCAAGGCCGACCAATCCCGTCCTGGAGGCGGCAATCAGGAGCTGGATCAGCGCCGGCTGAGCCGTCCGTCCTGGAACTTCTCGTAGTACATCTTGCGGTCGGCAAGCCTGATGCGCTCCCTGATTGAGCTCTCGGTGGCCGGACTGTAGTGGACGAGACCTGCAGAGAAGTCGGCCTTGTCGACCGGCGAGAGCGACTTGAAGGTCGTCCTTATGCGTTCGACGAGGGCCTTCCCGTCGCCCAGGTCCTGCCCGACGACCATGAGGAGGAACTCGTCCCCGCCGTAGCGGAAGATGTAGCGGTCCAGGTCCGCCGTCTCCGCCTTCAGACTCTCGGCGAAGGCCTGGACCATGCGGTCGCCCACCTCGTGTCCGTAGTTGTCGTTGCACTCCTTCAGCCCGTCGATGTCGAACATCATGATCAGGACCATGTCATTTCTCCAGGAGAGGCGCTCCAGCCTGTCCTCCAGCGCACTGCGGTTCAGCACGCCCGTCATCGGGTCTGTGTAGACGAGCGAGAGGAAGCGCCTCTTCTCCGCCAGGGAGCGCGAGTCCCTCATGCTCTCGCCGACGGCCCGCATGAGGAAGATGAAGAGTGCCATGATGTAGGGCAGGTAGACTGCCAGCTGGATGTTCAGTGTGACGTCGCGCGCCAGCAGGATCTGCTCCAGTACGATGGCGGTCAGGTAGAGGAAGAGGCCTGCAAGGAGGTAGCCGCCTCCGCTGAAGCGGCTCTTGATGTATATGCCCAGCACAGAGATGAAGAGGGCCAGGAAGTAGAGCACCAGGATGAAGCTCAGCATGTAGAGTATGGTGCTGAAGGTCGAATGGAGGAAGACGAAGGGGATGTAGCACAGGACGAAGCCCAGGAGGTAGATGTAGGCGCAATGCTCGAAGATGGAGAGTGTGCGCCCTCCTATGACCGTCCTGTAGTTCGTGCGTATGTAGCTCAGCGTGACCAGGGGCAGGAGGGCCATCATGAGGAAGGACAGGTCCATGGCCATCGTCGCGTTCGCGATCAGATATTGCTTGCTGCGCCCTTGCATGATGACCCAGATGCCGGTCACCGAGAGCATGGCCATCGTCGTGAGCAGGTTGATGCGGCTGCGTGTGCTGTCCATCATGACGACGAGGCAGAGGATGAGGAAGGAGGAGGCGATGATTGCCAGCCCTATGATGAGGGAGGGCAGGTTGGCTCCGACGACCTTCTGGACGAGGGTGCTGCGCTCCCCGATGATGGGCGAGTAGAAGCCGTAGCGGGCGGTGACGTCGTCCGTCCTGTAGACGATCCTCAGCTGGCACTCGTGCCAGCCGTCAGGCAGGCTGAAGATGTTGTAGCGCCCACCCATGAAGGACTGGGGCTGGTAGCTTCCCGACGAGTCCAGCGTGTAGATCTGGTCGCCGTCCAGATAGACGATGAGGGATGCCGAATAGGAGCGCAGGATGATGGCCGGGTCCTGGTAGTCCTCCCCCACCTGGCCAAGGTCGGTCGTGAACTCCCACACGGCTCCCGGATCCGGACCCAGCGTCATGTCTGCCCTCTCGAGGTCCGTCTCGACGAGCACGCCCTCCCTGTAGACGTCGTAACCGGTGAGAGTCGTCATGCCTCCCTTGTCCTCGCCCTGTCCCACGAAGGTCGACAGGAGAAGGTGGAGCGTGTATGCGGCCGTCAGGATGATTGTCGCAGCGATCAGGACCTTGCGCCTCATTCCAGCCTCCCCAGCGTTCTTGCCATCTGCCTTCTGTGCTCTTCCTTCTGGCTGTACATCATCTCGTCGGCCTTCCTCAGTGCCTCTTCGAAGTCGTCCCGTCCTCCTCCGTCGTAGCGTGACCAGCCGCTTGAGAAGGTCGCGCTGTATGGACACTCGGTGGGGAAGGTGGCGGCGAAGGATTCGAGGGCGCCTGTGAAGGCCTCCTCGTCCAGGCCGTAGACGATGGAGACGAACTCGTCGCCTCCCGTGCGGCAGGTGAAGCTCCTCTCGCCGAAGGTCTGGCCGACGGCCTGGCCGAAGTGGGAGAAGACCCTGTCGCCCTCGCTGTGGCCGAAGCTGTCGTTGACGTGCTTTATTCCATCCAGGTCGTAGACGACGATGAAGAAGCCTTCCCCCAGCGCCTCGTCGTCCGCCGAGAAGGAGTCGAAATGGCGGCGGTTGAGGCAGCCTGTAAGCGCGTCCTTGTACAGAAGCTCGTCCAGACCCTCGCGGCCCAGGATGATGCGCTCCCTCGTCAGGTAGCGCGAGAAGGCGTGGAAGATGTAGCTGACAAGGGCCAGGAGCCGCAGCAGGTTGTCGGCGATCGAGAGGGCCTTGTAGCCTGTGAGGCTGGCCGTCGGCACGAGCTCCAGGATGAAGGACAGGCACAGCAGGAGGCAGAAGGCCAGATGGTATTGCAGGTCCCCGTCGCCCCTGTCCCTGAACACGGCAAGGATTATCGCGATGCTGTAGGAGAGGAGGGCGAGTATCGATGCAGGCACGAGGCAGTGCAGCAGGATGAAGGAGGCTGTCGTGCTGAAGGGCAGGACCAGAGCCGAGGATGCCAGGATGGCCAGGGTGAGGTGGGCCATCAGGCGGGCCCAGCGCCGGTCCAGAAGCTCCAGGCCGTCGTTCTTCACGAGGATCTCAAGTATGGCCATGGGCAGGGTGAGGTGGGCCAGTTGGTTCAGCGTCGACCAGAAGGCCTCGCCGCCGGGAAGGAGGACCCGGATGTCCATCGTCGAGAGCGTCATCACTGCCGTGATGCATCCCAGCCAGAAGATGCGTGCGATGAAGTGGAGGTCCTTGCCCCTCTGCCTGAACATGATGGGAACGGTCACGGTGACGATCGTCAGGTTGAGGACGAGGAGGATGACGAAGAAGATGATGGATGACCTCAGGCTGGAGCGGATGCCGCTCTTCGAGCCGATGAGGAGGCTGTCGATGTTGATGAACTGCGAGTCAGGCTGTGCAGTGGATTCGAACTCGATGACAAGCTGCTGTGGCACCTTCCCGTCTGGAAAGGCTCCCATGATCAGGCGGGGCCGGTCGCCCCTGAGCTCTGCCAGGCTGCCCGAGGCCTTGCCGTCCTCGAGGATGAGGACGCCGTCGCCATACACGCGCACGATCGCGGCGTCGGAGAGGAACATGAAGTGGCTGCCTTCGAGCGAGGGGTCCAGCGTCCCGCTGAGTCTGGCAGTCGAGAGCGGTGGTATGTGGATCCTCTTCCTCGCCCAGTTCTGGCTGCCGAGGTCGACGCCGTCGACGCTCAGGTCCATGACGCTTCCTGCACTGCGGCGGTCCGTGCTGTAGATCGATGGTGAGTCGATCTCGCTGTGGAAGAAGAGCGCGGCGACGATGACGACGGCCGTCGTCAGCAGCAGGAGGGTGCGCAATATGGTTATGGACTTGAGGATATCCGCTTTCACCCGTCCAGATTAGGACCATTGGCCTCCTCTTTCAAGCTCTTGATTGCCCCCTTGCGGCCAAAAGGTCTAGAATGCGCTTCCATGATGAGAAGAGTCCTCGCCGCCATCCTCATGCTGTGCGCTCTTGCCTCCTGTTCCAGACAGCCCGTCGAGGAGCATGCCTTCCTCATGGACACCTGGTGCTCGATCACCTTCTACGACAGGGGAGACGAGGAGCTTTCCGATGAGGCCTTCGCCATTCTGGAGGAGATCGACGCGCGCCTGGACCGCTTCGACACCGGCAGCGAGGTCGCCCGGATCAACGCCCAGGCAGGGCTTTCTCCTGTGTCCGTCAGCGAGCCGACCTACAAGCTCATAAAGCGGGCCAAGGAGCTGTCCGTCATGACGGGAGGGGCCTTCAATCCGCTCATGGGGGCCGTGAGCGACCTGTGGGGCTTCGGGAGCGCAAGCCCATCTGTGCCTGACGATGACGAGATCGCCCGCCTCCTCGAGGCCGTCGACATCGACAATCTCGTCCTGGACGACGGTGCGATGACTGTATACCTTGCCGACGACAGGATCTCGCTCGACCTGGGTGGCATAGCGAAGGGCCATGCCGCGGACGAGGTCGCAGCCTTCCTCAAGGCTTCTGGAGTCGAGCGCGCGGTCGTGAACCTCGGTGGCAATGTCTGGTGCATAGGACAGCGGGAGGAGGACAGGCCCTGGACCGTCGGCCTCCAGGACCCTTCGTCACAGGACGGGGCCTACTTCACTACCGTGTCTGTCAGCGACTCGTCCGTCGTCACCTCTGGAAGCTACCAGCGCTTCTTCATCGAGGATGGCGTGGCCTACCACCACATACTCGACCCGGCCACGGGAAGGCCTGCCGACAGCGACATCCTCTCCGTCTCCCTCATCATGGACGACTCTACGATGGCCGACGCCCTCACGACGGCCCTCTTCGTGATGGGAAGCACGGATGCGGCCACCTTCTGCCGCCAGTGGGGACTGTCGGCCGTCATCCTCACCGGAAATGGAGAGGAGATCCGCATCGGGCTGTGAGTCACAGCGCACGGGCCAGGAAGGCGAGGTAGCAGTCCTGGACGAAGCTGTCGACAGGCTCGAAGCCGCTCGCGTCGCTGTAGAAGTCCTCAATCGCGAAGCCGGTGGCGCAAAGGCCTCCGATCAGGCTGTCCAGGCTGTGGCTGAACTCGAAGGTGTCGCCACGCTCCGCCATCCTGCGCCGCTGCCTCACGCTCAGGCTGTGGTCGCTGCTGAAGGGGAGGGTGTACCTGATCCTCATCCTTCCCTTCTCGAGTCCCTTGACGTCGAAGATGTACATGATCGGGTTGGCCACGGCGAAGAGGAAGAGGCCGTCCTTGACCAGGATGCGGCGCACCTGGGTGAAGACTTCCTTGCAATCAGGGACGAAGTTGACCGACACGGGATTGACGACACAGTCGAAGGCCTCGTCCTCGAAGCAGTCCAGCTCGTCCATCGAGGTCCTGACCGTCCTGAGGGCCAGATCCTCACGCGCGGCCGTCTTCCTGTCCTGCTCCAGCTGGGCCGCACTCAGGTCGACGACTGTCACATCCCTGCCGCTCGCGGCGAGGATGGGTCCCTGCTGTCCCCCTCCACTTGCCAGGGCCAGTACCCTGTGGCCGATGCGGCCGCACCAGGAGGAGGGGACGCGCCGGCAAGGCGTCAGCGTGATCTCCACCTCTCCTTCCTTCGCCCTCTGTATCGTCTCATGTGACGCCGGACGCGTCCACCAGTTGCCCTTCTCGACCTCGCCGTCCCAGGCGAGGCTGTTAAGCCTCTTGAGCTCATTGTCCATAGGAAGCATTGTAGCACGATGGGCCCTTTGTTGACCCTCCTTGTCCTTGGTGCTAGCTTTTGTGCGACATGAAGGAAAAAGCTCCCCTCAGCCGCATCATCGTCGCCGCCATGCTCGCCGTCGTCGCCATCGCGCTCTTCACCCTCCTGGCATTCTGGACGCTGTCCATCGCCAGGGACAGACAGGACGAGGCCTTCTCGACGCGTCTTGGCGAGGTGGCGGCCCAGGGAGGGGAGAGGGCCGTCCTCTCCCTCGCCGGCTACGACGTCGACAACATCTTCCATGGAGATGAGGGCCTCATCCTCTTCGAGGAGGGCAGCCGACACTGGCTCTACTCGGCGGACGAGATGCAGAACATCTCGGCATATGAGTCGGCATCCCCCTCCGTCGTCGAGGTCTATGCATCATCGAGCATCTCCTCGGCCTCGGGTTGCGGGGTCGTGGTCTCATCGGACGGCTACATCGTCACGAACACCCACGTGGTCGGCTCGGGTGATGGCCTTGTCGTCCGCCTCATCGACGGGAGCGTCCACGACGCCACCCTGGTCGGCAGCGACCCGATCACGGACATCGCCGTCGTAAAGGTCGACTCCGACGGCCTCGTCCCACTGCCGCTGAGCTCTGCCGAAGGACTGGTCGTGGGCCAGAAGGTGATCGCTATCGGCTCCCCATACGGCTATTCCTGGTCGCAGAGCGTGGGTACCGTCTCCGCTCTGGAGCGCACAGTGACATCTTCCAGCGGCATCACGCTCTCAGGCCTCATACAGACGGACGCCTCGATCAACCCGGGCAACAGCGGGGGACCTCTGCTCAACGCCCGTGGCGAGATGGTGGGACTTGTCAGTGCGATATACTCGACCAGCGGCGGCGCCCAGGGACTGGGCTTCGCCATTCCGGTCGACACTGTCGTCGATGTCGCCAGCAGCCTGATCCGCACGGGCCGCGTCAGCCGCGGCACGCTGGATCTGACCAGCGTCGAGCTCAATCCCTCGATTGTCGACTACGCCGGATTGAGTGTCGACGAGGGCATCCTCGTCAGCCAGGTCCTGCCTGGAGGTCAGGCCGAGAAGGCGGGCATCAGGGGCGGAAGCGTGAGGACGCAGTACGGCTCGTCCACGATCTTCCTCGGCGGCGATGTGATCGTCGCCCTGGACGATGTGCCCATAACTGGCTATGAGGACTATTACGCCTTCATGGCGGCAAGCAGCGCCGGCCAGGAGGTGGACGTGACCGTCGTCAGAAATGGAAGCCGGACGACGGTCAGGGATGTACGTCTCGTCGAGCAGACGGCTGAGAACATGAGGTGGTTGATCAGATGAGCGAGAACCGTGCGGACGCCTCCTGGGCGGGGGATGATGTCGTCAACGTCCATCAGGGTGCAGTGGCCAGACGCAGGGACTTCAAGGTCGTGGCCCCATTCGACGTGTCGGGTGACCAGGGGGCCGCCATCGAGGCGCTGAGCCGGGGCATAGAGGCCGGCGACAGGGCCCAGACGCTCAAGGGCGTCACCGGCTCGGGCAAGACCTTCACGATGGCCAAGATCATCGAGCGTGTGAACAGGCCCACCCTGGTCCTGTCCCACAACAAGACGCTGGCGGCCCAGCTGTACCGGGAGTTCAAGTCCTTCTTCCCCGACAACGCGGTCGAGTACTTCGTCTCGACCTACGACTACTACCAGCCCGAGGCCTACGTGCCGGGCAAGGACCTCTACATCGAGAAGGAGGCCGACATCAACGACGAGATCGACAGGCTGCGCCTTTCGGCCTCCTTCTCCCTGATGGAGAGGCGCGACGTGGTCGTCATCTCGACCGTCAGCTGCATCTACGGCCTGGGCAACCCTGTCTCGATCAAGGACATGATCCACTCCTACACGGTGGGGGAGGTCTTCGACCACCGAAAGGAGCTGGACCAGCTGGTGCGCATGCTCTACGAGCGCAACGACGCCGTCCTCACCCGAGGCACCTTCCGTGTGCGGGGCGACATCGTCGAGATCTACCCGGCCTACCTCGAGTCGGCCATCAGGATAAGGCTCGACTGGGACGAGATCGTCAGGATCGAGGTCTTCGACCCCGTCTCCCTCGAGCGCCTGGACGTGCTTGACAGCTTCACGCTCTACCCGGCCAAGCAGTTCGTCATGCCGCGCGAGGCCCTCGACAAGGCCATAGTGCGCATCGAGGACGAGCTGAGGGACCAGCTGGAATACTTCGAGAGCCAGGGCAAGCTCGTGGAGAAGGAGAGGCTCAAGAGCCGCGTCGAGTACGACATCGAGATGCTCAAGGAGGTCGGCTACTGCTCCGGCATCGAGAACTACTCGCGCCCCCTTGCCGGCAGGGCTGTGGGCGAGCGTCCCGCCGTCCTCCTGGACTACTTCCCCGACGACTTCATCGTCTTCATCGACGAGTCCCATGTCACGCTGCCCCAGATCGGCGCGATGTACGAGGGCGACCGTTCGCGCAAGCTCAACCTCGTCAACTACGGCTTCCGCCTGCCCAGCGCCCTGGACAACCGTCCGCTCAAGTACGAGGAGTTCGACGCCAAGGTCGGCCAGCGGGTCTACGTCAGCGCGACACCTGGAAAGACTGAGCTCAAGGAGAGCGTGCGTGTCGTCGAGCAGCTGATCCGCCCGACGGGCCTGCTCGACCCCTCGATCGAGGTGAGGCCGACCGAGGGCCAGATGGAGGACCTCTACGGAGAGATACGCAGGACGGTCGGGAAGGGCGAGCGCGTCCTCGTGACGACGCTGACGAAGAAGATGGCCGAGGACCTGTCGAACTACCTGTCCAGCCTGGGACTGAGGGTGCGCTACCTGCACAGCGAGATCGAGACGATAGAGCGCGTCGAGATCCTGACGGACCTGCGCAAGGGCGTCTTCGACGTCCTGGTTGGCATCAACCTGCTGCGCGAGGGACTGGACCTGCCCGAGGTCTCCCTCGTCGCCATCCTCGATGCCGACAAGATCGGCTTCCTCCGCTCGGCTACCAGCCTGATCCAGACGATAGGACGGGCGGCGCGCAACGCCGACGGGCGCGTGCTGATGTACGCCGACCAGATGAGCGACGCGATGAAGGAGGCCATCGAGGAGACAGAGCACCGCCGTTCCGTCCAGATGGCCTACAACAAGGAGCATGGCATCACGCCGAGGACGATCAGGAAGGCTGTCGAGGACATCCTCGAGCGCCAGATGAAGGACGCCGAGGAGATCCAGCAGGAGGAGCTCAAGATCCAGCGCTCCAGCTACAACCTCCTCGTCGAGAAGGACCGCAAGAAGTACATCCGCGCACTGGAGAAGGAGATGCGCGAATGCGCCGAGAGGCTCGAGTTCGAGAAGGCGGCCACGATCCGCGACGAGATCGAGGCCGTCAAGAAGGGCCTCATCTCAGAGTGAAGAGGACCAGGTCCGTATACCACATGTTCATCTGTGGGCTCTGGTAGTCCCACAGAAAGTCGTCCTTCAGCTTCTGGTAGAGGCCTGAGACCGTCACAAGACCGTCCGAGGGACGGCCGACGCCCTCGATTCCCTCGACGTAGAAGTTGTAGCCCAGGGCCTCGAGAAGGGCGGCCGAGAAGAGGCCGTGCGTGATGCCGTGCTGGTCGTCCTCCCAGCTCAGCTCGCCGCTTGTCGAGGCGCTTAGCATGTAGAGGTCTCCGTTGCCATCGTCCCCCTTGAGAGTGAGGGCCTTGAAGGCGCCCAGCGCGTCGTCCAGTGCGAAGATGTTGCCTTCATCAGGCATGAGGGCGCCGGAGTAGCACGAGTCCAGGATTATGAGGCGCTCGCATCCCACTGCGGCGACGCAGCTCAGCAGCTCGTCGATGCGCAATATGCTGCCCAGGTTCGAGGCCTCGTCCTTCCAGTCTCCCAGCTCCGGGAAGTATATGTCACCCACGACCATGCCTCCGTTGAGCTCCTTCGTCTCCTCCTGGCTGCTGTCGGCTCCGTGGCCGGCGTACTGGAAGATGAAGATGTCGCCCAGCTTGGCACGTTTGCCGAAGAGCGCGATCTCGTCGCGGATTCTGTCCTTCATCGAAGCGTTGGGCAGGAAGGCGCTGTAGGAGACGCTCTCGTCCAGCGAGGCCGTGTAGATCGACTCGGTGCGCATGTATACGCCGTCGCGGGCCGTGAAGGCGACGGCGTGGAAGTCGCTTCCTTCCAGCTGGGCGAGATGGCCCAGCTGGGCCACCATGGCCTTCTGGTCGTTGACTGCGCCTTCAAGCCGGTTGAGGTTCGTCCCTTCGTAGTCCAGTGCGACCGAGAGCAGGTAGACGTCCTTGTCCTCATGAGACGGGTTTGCAAGGTCGCAGCCTGTGAGCATGGCGATGGCCAGAAGCGGCAGAATGAACAGCTTAGCCCTCATCTTGCACCTCCGATCAGGCCGTCAGGCACAGTCACACGGAAGCCGAGTCCCATGTGCGTCTCCAGATACTCCCTTCTGTAGAGGAGGGCGAGCTGGCACTCCAGCGCGACCCAGGGACTGAGCTGGAAGCCTGTCGACAGCGAGCCTTCCAGGAACCAGTAGCCGATGTTCTGGCGGTGCACCAGGCCGTAGCCCAGGCCGAAGGCGCCGCCGATGAGGAAGCTTGACAGCTGGGCCTCGTATTCGGCGTAGAGCGAGAAGCGCGTGCTTCCGAGCATGTAGCTGTTCATGTAGACCAGCGAGTCGCTGAGGACGGAGGCCTTCATGCCCAGCGAGACCTCATGGACGCTTGCGATGTCCATCGACAGCGCGTTGAGCTCAGCGTCGACGCTGATCGAGGTGCGCGAGGCGACAGGCTCGTCATCGAGGCTGAGGTTCGAGCATATGGCGATGCTTGTGTGCATGGCCAGCGAGGGCGTGTAGCTCACTGCCAGACCTTGGAATGCGAGGAGGGCGGGCAGGAGCATGGTCAAGAGGATTCGTCTCATAGTTCATCTCCTGACTCCTGTACGCGATCTCGCCTCCTTTTGTGCAAGTTCAGATCTGGAAGAGCACGAGGTCCCTCGTCGTCTCGCTTTCCAGAGAGTGCTGGCGGCTGAATGGGGAGTGCTCGCTGGAGGCGGCCGAGAGGATGCCGTTCATCGTGATGAGCCTGTCATCAGGCAAGGCGGGACGCATGGCATCGAAGTCGTAGCCGAGCGCTTCGAGGATGGCCTGGCTGTGCATACCTATCGGTATTGCATAGCCGTCGACGGTGAAGGCCTCCTCCGTGCTGTGTGCCGCCGCGCTGATCCAGGTGTGGATGACCTGAGCCCCAGTCGGCTTGAAGAGGGCCGAGAGCGCTGTGATGAAGTCCGTCCTCGGGTCGATGTCCCCATCCCTGATGATGTTTCCCGAGAAGCATGAGTCCAGGATGACCAGCCTGTCGCACTGGACGCTCTCCAGCATGGCGCGCAGCGTCTCAAGCTCCAGGGCCTGGATCTTCAGTTCCTCTGTGCTGTCAGTGTCGGGCAGGGCGAGCTGGCCGCCATCATCCATGCCGTGTCCCGAGTAGTGGAAGATCAGCACATCGCCTTCGCCGAGGCTTGAAGCCGCCTCCTTGATTATGGCTTCCAGTTCCTCTGTGAAGTGGCCTGTATCGACGCTTCTCCTAGTCACGGAACCGTCGGTTGACAGAGATGTTCTGAAGGCTCCTTCCTCAAGAAGGTCGTCCCGCCCTGTGTCGGCATCGACGCTTCCCTGGCTGAGGAGCTCGCTCGTGAAGGTCACGCCCGACTGCCTGCCGAGGAAGGCCAGCTGCTCGTTGAAGAGGCGCTGGTCGTTCAGTGTGCCTTCGAGTTTGTTTATGTGCTCGAGGCCGACGTAGTTGCATGCCACCGAGACGAAATGGACCCTGTAGTCCTTGTCGACCGTCTCGAGCGTGCATGATGTCAATGCGATGAGCGCGGTGAGGATTATGAGCGCCTTTCTCATTGTCCCACTCCGATCAGTGTCGTCAGGCCGAGGCTGAGGGCGGCTGAGGGGCCATCATGCGTGAGTCGGGCGTCGAGTCCGGCTGTGAGCGAGAGGGCCTTGACGATCCGCCAGTGGTACTGGAAGGAGAGCTTGAGGCTTGTTGCGAAGATGTCGGTGTCGATGCAGCTTCCAAGCCCTGCGGCCAGAGCGAGGGAGAAGGCGCTGTGCCCTTCCGTCTCGAAGAGGAGGGCGAGGGCGAGCTCGCCCTGGATTGAGGCGGCGTAGAAGTTCCGGTGCACGATGTTGGTCCGTCCCGTCCAGACCACGCCTGCCTGAGGGCCGAGGAGGATGCTGTCACTCAGGCGGAAGAGGTAGCCTGCAGAGGCTTCACCCGTCCAGGCTGTGCGCACTTTCGCCTCTTCGCCTTGCATCGTCTCGTAGATGAGTGCGCCTCCACCCAGAAGGCCGAGTGTGACCATTCCCTGCGCCATCAGGCATGAGGGCAGGATCAGGCATAGGATGAGGACGGCAAGCCTTCTCATGGCACAAGTCTACCATCTTTGAAGAAGATGAGGCGGCTTTTGTCGAGATACAGGTCCGCGTGGCGGCTTGTCGGGTGGACTGTGCTCTCGGCGAGGATGGGATGGCCTTGCCAGCGCAGGCCGAGCAGGTAGCTCCTGCCGAGGAACTCCGATGACAGGACCTCCGCCTGGCCCAGCTCCAGCCAGGAGTCGGCGTCGCCGTAGAAGATCGTCTGTCTGACTGCGACGGCCTCGGGCCGGAAGAAGACTGTGTCCGCGTCCTTGTCCAGGTTGAAGAGGGCTGTCGGCAGCTTCGTCCCCTCTCCGGTGAAGAAGGCCGTGAAGAGGGTCGCCGGCTGTTTGTAGACTTCTTCCGGCGTGCCTGCCATCTCTAGCTTGCCGTCCTTGACGATGGCGATGCGGTCGCTGATCGCGAAGGCCTCCTCCCTGTCGTGGGTGACGTAGACCGTCGTCAGTCCCCTGTCCTCGTCGTGGATGCGCCGGATCTCGTCCCTCAGATGGCGGCGCAGCGCCGCGTCCAGGGCTGACAGCGGTTCGTCGAGGAGCATGACGGAGGGTTCTCCGGCCAGGGCGCGGGCCAGGGCGACGCGCTGGGCCTCGCCTCCAGAGAGCGTCGTGACCTTCCTCTTCCCGTAGCCGGGCAGACTGACGAAGTCGAGGAGGTCGCCTGCGGCCTGTCGGCCTTCCTTCTTGGGGATGTGGCGCACCTTGAGCGCGTAGGAGACGTTGTCCTCGACGCTCATCGAGGGGAAGAGCGCGTAGTCCTGGAAGACGAGACCGACGGAGCGCTTCTGCGGCGGTAGGGGTACGATGTCCTTTCCGTCCAGGAGGATCTGGCCGGAATCGGGCGACTCGAGTCCGCTGATGAGCGAGAGCAAGGTCGACTTGCCGCTTCCCGAGGGTCCTATGACGGTCAGGAACTCGCCTTCCTCGACGCTGAGGTCGAGCTCGAGCGTGAAGTTGGGGTAGGCCTTCCTCAGGCCCCTGAGTTCAAGCTTTCCCATCCGCTTTCCTCCTTCCGTCTCCAATGGCCTGCGAGATGGCGAAGACGACGAGTGTCATGAGTATGAGGAGTGTGCCAATGGCGCATGCTCCCTGATAGTTGTAGCTGTTGATGAGGCGGTAGAGCAGGATTGGCAATGTGACGACCTTGCCTTCTGCCAGGGTGAGCGTCGCGTTGACTTCTCCCACCGAGAGGGCGAAGGAGAAGATGAAGGCCCTCATGATGGCGCCACGCAGGGCGGGGATCTCGACGGTGAAGAGGGCCTTCATCCGGCCGGCTCCGAGCGTGTATGCGGCCAGGACCGTCCGCTCTCCATTCATCCTCACTGCGGGCACCAGCGTCCTCACTGCGAAGGGCAGGGCGATGACGAGATGGGCCAGGATGACGGTGATGGCGCCCACGAGGACGCTCGAAGCGCCTATGCTCGCCTTGATGATGTAGTAGCCCAGGCCAAGCGTGACCGAGCTGACGGCGAGGGGGAACATGCCGACGAGCTCGGTTAGGCGGCTGCGTCGGCGTGCGATGTAGAGCGAGAGGAAGAGGGCGAGGATGCTTGAGCAGAGTGCGACGGCGAGGGCTATGGCCAGGCTATTGAGGAGGGCGGTGAAGGCTTCCCCCATGGCGCCGATGCTGCGCGTCAGGCCAAACAGCTCCTGGTAGGCGCGTGTGCTGAAGCCTTCCCCATAGCGTTTGGAGGTCGAGATGAAGGAGCGCGTCACAATCGAGGCCAGAGGACCGAGGATGAAGATGAGCATCAGGGTGTTGTAGAGGAAGAGGGCGAGGCGGGTCCTGAGCTTCGTGGCCTTCACGGCCCTGTCTGCAGCCCTCTCCTTACCTTCCTCGCTGCGGCTTGCCAGGACATAGAGGAGGACGATGATGATGTTCACACAGAAACTGAAGAGCGAGAGGGCGCTGGCCTTGGCGCTGTCAAGCACGATGTTGTTCGTCCTGTAGATCTCGACCTCGAGGGTCGTGTACTGCGGGCCTCCACCCAGGACGAGGATGATGGAGAAGCTGGTGAAGCAGAAGAGGAAGATCAGGAGGGAGGCCGAGAGTATGGTCGCCCTCAGGCGGGGCAGCGTGACGCTGAGGAAGGTCCTCACGCGTCCGGCGCCAAGCGTGTGCGATGCGTTCTCGAGCGTCCTGGGGAAGGATGACCAGGCGCCCGTGATCAGGTTGAGGGCGACCGGGATGTTCAGGAATGCGTGTGCCAGGATGATCGCCCGGAAGGAGTAGAGGATGCGTATCGGCTCATCGCGGCCGGTGAGAGCGCGCCACAGGCTGTTCACGAAGCCGGAGTTGCCATAGAAGATGACGAAGCCCAGGACGACGAGGATGCTTGGCAGCGTGAAGCACAGGCTCGAGAGCGAGAGCATCAGGCCCTTGAGACGGAAGCGGTAGTTGGCCCACAGGTAGGCGCCGGGAAGGGCCACAAGGACGCTGACAAGCGATGAGAGGAAGGCCTGCAGCAGGGTGAAGGACAGCAGGCGCCAGGTGTAGCCGTCCGTGAAGGCCTCCTTGACGAGGTAGAGCGTGAAGCCGCCATCGACGAAGAAGGCCCTCGAGAGGTTGAAGGCGAGGGGAAGGAGGAAGACGAGGATGAGCACTGCCAGAGATGGCAGCGCAAGCAGGAAGTAGAAGCGTCCGTTCCCGTCTCTCCTCACTCTCCCCATCTCCTTACAGGTTGATCATGGCCTGGGTCCACTCCTCGGTCCAGCGGTCGATGTTCGCTGCGACGTAGGCGGGGTCTGTGTCGAAGATCTTCTCAGGCAGCGGAGCGTAGTCGTAGGCTTCGGGCAGGACGGTCTCGCCGTTGGCGGGATACATGGAGTTGGCGATGGCGGTGTCGACCTGGCCTTCAGAGAGGATGAAGTCGACGAAGGCCTGGGCCTCCTCCTTGTTGTCGCTGGATGCCAGGATGCCGATCGACTCGATCGTCTTGTGGTGGCCTTCAGGGAAGACGAGGGCCTGGTAGCGGGTCGTGTCCTCGTTGAGGACGTGGTAGACGGGACTCGTCGTGTAGCTGATGACGATGGGCGCCTCGCCTTCCGTGAAGAGGCCGTAGGCGCTGGACCAGCCGTCCGCGATCGTCAGCGCGTTCTGGCCGACGGCGCGCCACCAGTCGAGGTAGCCGTCCTCGCCGTAGACCTCGATCGTCCACATCAGCAGACCCAGTCCGACGGAGCTGGTGCGCGGGTCGATCAGGATGATCTTGTCCTTGTAGATGGGGTCCTTGAGGTCGTCGAGGCTCTGGGGTGCGGGAACGTCGCTCTCACTGTCCCAGACGAAGGCGAAGACGCCGTAGTCGAAGGGGATGAGCCTGTGCTCGCCGTCGAACTCGAGGCTGTCGTCGACCTTCTCGAGGAGCGGTGACTCGTAGGAAGTGAAGAGTCCACTCTCATATGCGGCGCTTGCCTGGTCGTCGGAGATTCCCATGATGAGGTCGGCAGGGCAGTCCTCGCCCTCCATGATGGCCCTCGAGAGCATCTCGACTGCGTCACCGGAAGAGACGACGTTGACCTTGATTCCCGTCTCCTCTTCGAAGAGGGGGATGAGAGTGGGGCCGCTGCCCCATTCGGACGAGAAGGTGTCGTAGCAGTAGAGCGTGATCTCCTTGCCGCCCTCCGTACTCTCGCCGGCCGCCTGTGCGAAGACGAGGCTGCATGACAGGACGAGCATGACCAGGACGATGATGTGCTTTTTCATATTTCTGAAGCCCTCCAGATAGAATGTATCCATGGGCTGGTACAAGTATGAGTTTCCATCCAGTCTCCCTACGCTGGTATTGTCCAGATCAGGTTTCGGGTATGATCTCAGGCTTTACGCCACCCCGGACAGGAGACAGCTAAGCACAAGAGTGCGCCTTTGGTCAACGGGAGGGGGAGTGCGGACTGGGATGCTTGGCCTTCCCCCTTTCTCCCCACATTGTGGCCCCAGAAATAAGGAAAGGCGCCCAGTCGCCCGGACGCCTTTGCGGATGGATCAAGTTCTGACCTACTTGAGGTAGATGTTCTTGACCGGATGGTAGTCCATCGTGTTGGGATACCAGCCACCCCACTTGTTGGTGTCGATCATGTTCTGAGAGACATAGAAGTAGAGCGGGATGATGGCCTGGTCCTGGTTGATGAGGATGTCCTCGGCGGCCTTGAGGGTGGCCATCCTCTCCTCACCAGCAGGCATCCTGGCGGCCTGGTTGATCAGAGCATCGTACTCGGGGTTGGAGTACTTTCCACCGTTCATGCCGGCACCGGTGATGAACATGTCGAGGAAGGTGTTGGGATCCTGGTAGTCGCCGACCCAGCCAGCGCGGGCGATCTGGAAGTTTCCAGCGTTCCTGTTGGCGAGGTAGGTGGCCCACTCCTGGTTCTCCAGCTCGACGTTGATGTTCAGGTTGTCCTTCAGCTGCTGCTGGATGAATTCTGCGATCTGGCGGTGGGCGTCATCCGTGTTGTAGAGGATGCTGACTGTCGGGAAGCCGATACCGTTCGGGTAGCCGGCCTGGGCCAGAAGCTCACGGGCATAGTCGGGATCGTAGAGGGATCCGCCGATGTCGCTCTCCTCAAGAGGCTCGTAGCCGGCCATCTCGGGGACGATGCCCCAGCAGGGGATCTGTCCGGCGCGGGTGACGGAGTAGACGAGCTCCTCGCGGTCGATGGCGTAGCTGACGGCCTTGCGGACGAGGGGATCATCGAAGGGAGGCTCGGTGACGTTGATCGTGTAGTAGTAGGTGGACAGCTGGGGAGCGACCTGGTAGTCCGTCCTCATGGAGATCTGGTCGAAGTTGTTCAGATCGATTGAGGTGTTCCAGTCGACCTCGCCGGAGACGTACATGTTGTAGTTCGTGGCGGTGTCGTCGGAAGCGAGGAAGACGACCTCGTCGAGGGCGACGTTCTCGGCATCCCAGTAGAGCGGGTTCTTCTCACAGACGATCCTGTCCTGGGGAACATGCTCGGTCAGGACGAAGGGTCCGTTGCCGACGAAGTTCTCGGGCTGTGTCCAAGCCTGGCCGTACTTCTCGATGGCGTGCTGGGGCACGATGCCGAAAGAGTAGTGGCACAGGGCGCCGATGACGTAGGGGAGGGGTCCGATCAGCGTCATCTCGAAGGTGTGGTCGTCGACCGCCCTGATCTGGACAGCCTCAGGTCCGACCTCACCGGCATTGTACTCGGTGGCACCGGCGATGAACATCGCGGGGAACCAGGCGTAGGGAGATGCCGTCTCGGGAGCGAGCTCGCGCAGCCAGGAGTAGACGACGTCATCTGCTGTGATAGGCACACCATCGGACCAGACGGCATCCTCCCTGAGGTGGAAGGTGTAGGTCAGACCGTCATCGCTGACATCCCAGCTCTCTGCGACACCGGGAACTCCATCCGCAGTCTGGGGATCGACTGCGACCAGACCCTCGAAGAGGGCCTCGAAAATCCTGTGCTCGGGAACACCCTGGATCTGGCTCGGGTCAAGGGACTCCGGCTCTGCGCCGTTGGCGATCGTGAACGTGACGGCCTTCATCAGGGGGTCGTCCTCGCTCTGGGAGACCGTACCGGTGACGATACCGATGTGGGACTCCTCGGGGACATCCGTCGTGGTGCTGGCGGATGTATCAGTAGCGGTGGTCTGCGTGGTGACAGGCGCCGCTGTGACCGCGACTGCCTGGGTCTCGCTGGCTCCGCCTGCGAAGGCGAAGGAACAGGTGACCAGCAGAGCAAGCAGGATCAATCCAAGTTTTCTCATAGAACCTCCAATTGGTGTTTTATGGTGTGACCTTATACCTTTGGAGGAAAAAAAGTCCAGCACTTTGAGGAAGGAAAATCAGATTTTCATGCACCCTTCATGCATTTTTCTGCATAGCTCATCGCAGAAAAAATCGAGTAGGTAGGCTCTCAGGGATTTTTTCCATCCTTGAGAGCTTTCCTCTCACACCACCGTACGTACCGGTCGGTATACGGCGGTTCAGATGAATATGAACTCTATAGTTCCGAAGCAGTTTGACCTGATCCAGAAAATCCAAGTTTTGCATGCATTCGCTGGACAAGAATCCAGATTCCGATTGTCTTTCCTCCCTGCCAGGGCTAGTATTCCTTACATGTTCAGATACAGAGTGCACCGGAAGAAGGATGGTCGCATCGTCTATTCGACCACAATCGTCACGAGGATCTTCGCCCTGGCCTTCGCCATCGTCCTGGCCCTGGGCCTGGCGAGCTACATAGCCGAAGGTCTCATGTCGGCATCGGCCATAGTGCCCATCATCTTCGCCATCCTCTTCCTGCTTGTCGCCTTCTATCGGGACGAGTGGGTCTTCGACAAGGCCAGCCGCAGCGCCTCCTCGATCACCGGACTCGGCCCCTTCGTCAGACGTACAGTGCACTCCTACGATGAGATCGATTGCATCGCCGTGCGCCACTTCTACAAGGGTATCGGGGAGGGGACGGAGTCTGTAAAGCCCAGCTGGAGGCACAAGGAGATGAGCTCGCTGAGGCTCAACTTCGACAGCGAGGGTGCCGACTACGTCAATATCGAGATCGGTACGGCCAAGCGTGATGGCCTCAGGATAGAGGAGCTTGCCAAGACGCTGGCCCGACTTACCGGCCTTGCACTGGACATCGACAGGAGCGTCCTGGAGACGGGACTGCGGTCGAGGCTGCGCTGAATGTGGCAAAGCCTCCCGGGCAGGGAGGCTTTGCAGTCGATTCGGTCTTCTCAGTTCTGGCTGGCCTTGGCTCTTGCGGCCTTCCTCTCCTCCTTCTCGCGGAGCTTGAGCTCACCGGGAGTCGGATTGTCGTTGGCCGGCTCGGCGACAGGCTTGTCGTCGTAGAGGAAGCATGCGACCTTGTGGCCGTTGCCGCAGTCGAACATCGGGGGCTGGCAGCATGCGCACTTGTCCATTCTCTTGGAGCACCTGTCGTAGAAGTAGCACTGGTGCCTCTCCTTGTCGGGGGAAGGGACGTCGCCCTCCAGGACGATCCTCTTGCGCGTCCTCTCGACCTTGGGGTCGGGAATGGGGGCCGCCGAGAGCAGGGCCTGGGTGTAGGGGTGCATGGGCTGGGCGTAGAGGTCATCCGAGGAGGCGATCTCCATGATCTTGCCCAGATACATGACGATGACGCGGTGCGAGATGTGCTGTATGACGCCAAGGTCGTGGGCGATGAAGATGAAGGTGATTCCCATCTCCTTCTGGATGTCGCTGATCAGGTTCAGGATCTGGGCCTGAATCGAGACGTCCAGCGCTGATACGGGCTCGTCGGCGAGGATGATCTCAGGCTTGAGGGCGAGGGCGCGGGCGATGCCAATCCTCTGCCTCTGTCCACCGGAGAACTCGTGCGGATAACGGTTGACGAAGGCGCGGTTGATGCCGACCTTGTCCATGAGGTCCTTGACCTGGGCGTCGAGCTCATCCTCGCTGTACTTGCGGTCCAGAAGGCCACGCCTGTTGTAGACCCTCAGCGGCTCCATGATGATGTTGCGCACCGTCATCCTGGGATCGAGTGAGGCGTAGGGGTCCTGGAAGATCATCTGGATGTTCCTCCTCTCCTTGAGGAGGGTCTCTCTGTCGGCCTTGCACAGGTCGACGCCGTGGAAAAGGATCTCTCCGGTGGTCGGCTTGTAGAGCTGGGCGATCGATCGCACCGTCGTGCTCTTTCCGCAGCCCGACTCGCCGACGATGCCGACGGTCTCACCCTTGTAGACGTCGAAGCTGATGCCGTCGACGGCGCGCACAAAGCCTACAGTCTTCTTGAAGATGCCACCTCCGTCGATGGGGAAGTGCTGTCTGAGGTCCTTTACGGACAGTATGAGTTCCTTGTCTGTGCTCAAATCTCACCTCCTTTGAGGGCTGCTTGCCTCTCTTCCTCGCTGCATGCGAGCCAGCAGGCGACATAGTGGTCATCTCCCACCTGCTTGACTGGCGGATAGGCGTGCTGACAGACGTCGCACACCTTGTGGCACCTGGGGTGGAAGGGGCAGCAGGGGGGCAGATCGATGACGTTGGGCGGCTGGCCCTCGATCGAGAAGAGCCTCTCCTCCTTCTTTCCATCCATTTTGGGAACAGAGGCGATGAGGCCTTGGGTGTAGGGATGGGTCGGGTTCTCGTAGAGCTCATCGGTAAGGGCGGACTCGACGATGCGCCCGGCGTACATGACGCAGACCTTGTCGCACATGCCGGCGACGACGCCCAGGTCATGGGTGATCAGGATGACGGCCGTCTTCAGCTCCTGGCTGATGCGCTTGATCAGCTCGAGGATCTGGGCCTGGATCGTGACGTCGAGGGCCGTGGTGGGCTCGTCGGCGACCAGAAGGTCGGCGTTGCAGCTCAGCGCCATGGCGATCATGACGCGCTGCCTCATTCCACCGGAGAACTGGTGGGGATAGCAGTCGACCTTCGACTCGGCGGAGGGGATGCCCACAAGCTTGAGCATGTGGATGGCCCTCTCCCTGGCCTCCTGCTTCGTCATGTCCTGGTGCAGCCTGATCGTCTCGATCATCTGCGTGGAGATCCTCAGGTAGGGGTTGAGGCTGGTCATCGGGTCCTGGAAGATCATCGAGATCTTGTTGCCCCTTATGCTCCTCAGCTCCTTCTCGCTGAGCTTCATTATGTCCTGTCCGCGGTAGAGGACCTCGCCGCCGACGATCTTGCCGGGAGGCGAGGGGACGAGGCGCATGATCGAGAGGTTCGTCACGCTCTTGCCGCAGCCGGACTCTCCGACCAGGCCGACGGTCTCTCCCTCATGCACTGTGAAGGAGACGCCGTCGACGGCCTTGAGGATGCCGTTGTCGGTCTTGAAGTATGTCTTGAGGTCCTTGACCTCGAGCAGTACGTTTGCGTCCTTGAATGTGCTCATTTTCTCTCCTCCTTAAAGCTGGTTCTTGCTCTGCGGGTCGAATGCGTCCCTCAGGCCGTCGCCGAGGAAGTTCATCGAGAAGAGGAAGATGACCATGATGATCGAGGGGATGATCAGCTTGTAGGGGTAGAGCGCCATGGAGCTGACAGCGTCGCCGATCAGCGAGCCCCAGGATGCGAGCGGGGCCTGGACACCGAGTCCAAGGAAGGAGAGGAAGCTCTCCTGCATGATGAAGTTCGGAATCCTGATCGTCGAGTAGACGATGATGATCGAAAGGCTGTTGGGTATCATGTGGTGCATGATGATGCTGAAGGTGCTCACGCCCATGCTGCGGGCAGCCTCGACGTACTCCTGGTTCTTCAGGCTCATGATCTGTCCACGGACCATTCGGGCGATCGTCAGCCATGAGACGATGGCCAGGGCGAAGTAGAGGTTCGTGATCTTGCGCCCGAAGATGGCCATGCAGATGATGACCAGGAGCATGTAGGGTAGACCGTACATGATGTCGACGAAGCGCATCAGGTAGTAGTCGACCTTGCCTCCCACGTAGCCGGCGATGGAGCCGACCAGGATGCCGATGAGGATCGAGGTGACGGTTCCGATGAGGCCGACCGCGATTGAGACCTGGCTGCCGTAGATGATCCTCGACAGGAGGTCGCGTCCGAGGTAGTCGGTGCCGAAGATGTAGCGCCTCTCATGCATCTTGGTGACCTCGAGTTCGACGTGCAGGCCGTTGGAGAGGTCGAAGGTTCCCTTGTAGGGGAACTGCATGCTGCCTTCACGGATCATCGCGTTGATGTCGCTGTTGGCGCCGCGCTGGGCGAGCTGCTCGATGTAGCCGATCAGGTTCGTCATGGCCCTGTCGTGGATGCCCTCGTCTCCCAGACCGGTCATCTCGAGCTCGATGGCCGCGTCGAGGTCCTCACCGGAGAGGGTGCTGTCGTTCGTCCTGAGCTGGTTGGACACGGCGGCGCGCACTTCGTTGTAGAGGGACTCCTCCAGGACTGTCAGGTCGACGCCGAGGAGGGAGGCGTAGAGGTCGCGCAGCTCCTCATAGCCCATGGCCTCGATGTTGGTCCTGCTGCCGTCCTCGTTGATGACGCTGACCTCATTGATCGTGATCTGCGTCTCGGTCTCGATGTCGTCGAGCATCCTGTCGATGCGCCTCTGCTCGGAGGAGTTCCACTCGAAGGTGCCATCGGCGATGCATTCCATGCCGCGCTGGTAGACGAAGTCCCAGACGTCGTTGGTCTTGTTGTTGGCGACCCAGTCCTCGATCATGGCAGCCTCCTCCTCGTCGACGGGAAGGCGTCCCTGCCTGTAGGCCTGGAAGAAGAGGTTCTTCATCTCCTGCTCAAGCATGAGGTCACCGGCCGTCCTCGTAAGGGAGGGGCGCAGGTTCTTGTGGTCGGGGATGGCTTCGTCGTATGGGTAGAGGGGCAGGAAGTCGGCGAAGATGGCCACCAGGGAGTAGATGATGACTATGATGCCGCCAAGGACGGCCAGCTTGTTCTTCCTCAGCCTCTTCCAGGCCTCCTTCGTAAGGCTGGTTCCGACGATGACCTGGTCGAACTCGTTGGTGGCGACCATCTTGTCCTTTCTTTTGAATATTGCCATTGCCGCCTCCTTACTTGTAGCTGATCCTCGGGTCGAGGAAGGCGTAGACGATGTCCACGATGAAGTTCATGACTATCAGGATCACCGAGTAGACGATGACGACACCGACGATGAGGGTATAGTCGCGGTTGAAGGAGGACTGGACGAAGAACTTGCCGAGTCCGGGGACGAGGAAGACCTGCTCGACGACGATCGAGCCGGTCAGGATGCCTGCGAAGGCGGGGCCCAGGTAGGAGACGATAGGCAGCATCGCGCCCTTCATGGCGTGCTTGAAGACGATCGTGCTGTTCTTCATGCCCTTCGCACGCGCCGTGCGGATGTAGTCGCTGCGCAGCGTCTCGACCATGCTGGAGCGGGTAAGGCGCGCGATGTCGGCATAGTAGGCGAAGGACAGGGCGATTGTGGGCAGGACTGCCGTCCTCAGACTGGCCCCGTTCATGAACCAGCCCGTCGTCGGGAACCACCCCAGCCACATGCAGAAGATCTGCTGCAGCAGCGGTGCGAAGACGAAGAGCGGTATCGACAGTCCGAAGGCGGCAAGTATCATGGGTATGTAGTCCAGTATCGTGTTCTGTCTGACCGCCGCCAGCGTACCCAACGATATTCCGAAGACCAAGGCCACTATCATGGCCATTGTTCCCAGGACGATCGAGTTGGGCAGGGAGGCCGCGATCAGGGTGTTGACATCATAGTCCTTGTACTTGTAGCTCGGGCCCAGGTCTCCCCTGAGCACGTCGAAGAGGTAGCGTCCATACTGGACGACCAGAGGCTCGTCGAGGTGGTATTTCGCTTCGATGTTCCGCTTGACGACCTCGGGAAGGGCCCTCTCGCCATCGAAAGGACCGCCCGGTGCGATGCGGACAATGAAGAAGCTGAGAGTGACGATGATGAATAGGGTAGGTATCATGCCGATGAGGCGTTTGATAATGTACTTTGTCATCTGCTGTTTCTTCCTCGCAATGGTACTTTTTTAGATGATTTTCTCTTGTTGTGCAATAGCTTTGCAAGGAAATTGCATAAAGATAGAATAATATGCATCCAAATGCTTGTGGACTTGGGCGGCCATTTGCGGTAGTTTTTCCCGTATGGAAAGGCTTTACAGCTCGCGCGAGGTCCTCGAGGCCGACAGGAGGGCAGAGGAGGAATACCTGTTTCCACCCCTGTGCCTGATGGAGCAGGCGGCCATGTCGGCAGCCGCACAAGTGTATGACATGTCTAAAGATGGAGATCACGTCACCATCGTCGCCGGCAGCGGGAACAACGGGGCCGATGGCCTGGCGCTGGCCCGTCTTCTGCACACGGCAGGACAGCGCCGCGTCTCCATCTTCCATGTGCCGGGCAGAATGAGCGCTGGCAATGAGGCCCAGCGGCGCTGCTGTGAAGCGCTGGGAATCGGCACCACCGACAGCCTGGACGGTGCAAGCCTCATCGTCGACGCCTACCTCGGCGCCGGACTCAGGGGCGCCTTGAGGAAGGAGGCCGAGGAGGTCATCCACCTCATGGCTGCCGCCAAGGCTCCCATCCTCTGTCTCGATGTTCCAAGTGGAATCTCGGACGAAGCCTACAACCCGAGCATCCAGGCTCAGGCGACCATCGTCTTCGGTCCGCTGAAGCGGAGCCTCTACGCCAGGGGCAACCTTGCCGGCTGCGGACGGATCGTCAGGGCGCCGCTGAGCTATCCCCCACAGCTCTTCCGTGACGATCCCCCAGTGTGCCTCCTTGATGAGGACGACTACCGCAGGCTCAGCCTGCCAGGCGACGCATACAAGGTCAGCCGTGGGCGTGTCGCCATCATCGGCGGCAGTCCAGACTACCGTGGGGCCGTCCGTCTCGCCGCCAGGGCCGCCTTCCATGCGGGGGCCGGCATGGTCACAGTCTTCACCGATCCCTCCCTCGTCGACCTGGTCAGCCTGGACTGTCCCGCCTCCACAATGGTGCGCCCCTTCAGTGACCTGGCCTCTGCCGGATCCTTCGACAGCATCCTTGTCGGTCCCGGACTGGGCCAGGGGGTGGAGGCGCGTCGGATCGTCGGCAGGGTATGCGGGATGAAGGTGCCCCGCCTCGTCGTCGACGCGGACGCGATCCGCTTCTTCGAAGGAGCCCAGGCCGACGAGGTCGTCCTGACTCCACACGTCGGGGAATACCGCATCCTTGCCGGGGGAGGGGATGCCTCCAGCCCCAACGACTTCTACGCCGGTCTGATGGCCACGGCAGGCCGCCTCGGCGCCACGATCGTCTACAAGGCCGAGTCCGTCTACATAGCCACGCAAAGGAGCGTCGACATCGTCATTGGCCTCAAGCCCTCACTTGGCGTCGCAGGCAGCGGGGATGTGCTTGCCGGCATCATCGCGGCGCTGGGCAAGGGGGAGCCGCCTTCCAACGGTGTCCTCCTCCATCAGGCCAGTGGTGCGGCGTTGGCCAATCAGAAGGGCTTCTACAGCGCCGATGAGCTCATCGACGAGGTGGGCAGGAGGCGGTGATGCAGATCTGGTTCCTGACGCTGTGCTATTTCGCACTCACCATCCTCGTCCTCTTCCTGGACGACTATCGTCTTACGCTTGGCTTCATGCTCGCCTTCAAGCACCACCTGATTGTCGATGGGAGGCTGCGCACCGCTCTGCTTGCTTGTGGCATCATCCTTTGCGTCCTGAACCTCGCCTTCCCGATGTACCCCGGGCCTGCAATCCTCGGAGACTTCCTTCCAGCCATCCTGTGCCTCTTCATCGCGCTCTATTACGCCAGGTTCGCCGATGAGGACAGGAAGACCTATCTCAAAGTCAGCGACAGGAACTGCGCGATCGCGCTTCTCGTCTTCACCCTGGTCCACTTCCTCTGTCCACAGCTGGTGCTTTTCTGATAGAACTCAGACATGGAAGAACGTATCACCACAGCAGGAATCGTGGTCGAGGAGGGGCGCCTCCTCGTCGGAAGGCGTAGGACTGAAGGCAGCCTCATCGATGGACGATGGGAGTTCATCGGCGGCAAGAACCGCTGGGGGGAGAGCTGCGAGGAGACGCTGAGGCGCGAGTTCATGGAGGAGCTGGGCGTCGAGGTCTCCGTCGGGGACTACCTGACACAGGTCGACTTCACGAACGCCGGCGTCAGCTACCATCTGAAGGCCTACGAGGTCGTCCTCCTGTCACACGACTTCAAGCTGAGCGTGCACAGCACGCTTTCCTTCCTCAGCCCAGAGGAGGTCTGGAAGCTCGATCTTGTCGATTCCGACCGCCGGATCCTCTACTTCCTGCTTCACAAAGATGGTTTGAAGGAATAGAATCTGCATCAAAATGCAAATGTTTGCATAAGGAGGCACAGGATTATGGAGAAGAAGAACATCGACTGGAGCTCGCTGGGCTTCAGCTACATGAAGACGGACTGGCGCTATTCCCGCATCTGGGAAGATGGCCAGTGGAAGGAGGGTGGTCTGACCGACAAGGCTGAGGTCACGATCAGCGAGTGCGCCGGTGTCCTCCAGTACGCCCAGACAGGCTTCGAGGGCCTGAAGGTCTACGAGACGGTCAAAGGTGAGGTCGTAGCCTTCCGCCCCGACCTGAACGCCGAGAGGCTGCAGGGCACATGCGACCGCCTGATCATGCCCAAGATTTCCACTGAGGACTTCCTTGCGGCACTGGACGAGCTCGTCAAGGCGAACCTCGCCTATGTCCCGCCCTATGGCAGCGGAGCCAGCCTCTACATCAGACCCTTCATCTACGGCTGTGGACCTGTCATCGGCGTCGCTCCGGCTCCGAGCTACGAGTTCAGGATGTTCTGCACTCCCGTTGGCGCCTACTTCAAGGGTGGCGTCAAGCCGATCAGGATCATGCTCTCAGACTTCGACAGGGCCGCTCCCCACGGAACCGGCCACATCAAGGCGGGTCTGAACTACGCAATGAGCCTCTACGCCGGCGAGATGGCCCACAAGCTCGGCTACAATGAGAACATGTATCTCGACGCTGCGACCCGCACCTACGTCGAGGAGACGGGTGGTGCCAACTTCATCTTCATCACGAAGGATGGAAAGAAGCTCGTGACTCCGAAGTCCGACTCGATCCTTCCCTCGATCACCAGAAGGTCGCTGACTGTGGTCGCCAAGGACTACCTTGGCCTCGAGGTCGAGGAGAGGCCCGTCGCCTTCAGCGAGGTGCCTTCCTTCGCCGAGGTCGGCCTGTGCGGAACCGCCGCAGTCATCAGCCCGGTCGGCGAGATCCACACCAAGGACGGCGACATCAAGGTGCCCAGCGGCATGGCTGAGATGGGTCCTGTCCTTACGAAGCTGCGCGAGACGATCACAGGCATCCAGATGGGTACTGTGGAGGCTCCCGAGGGCTGGATACACAGAATCTGCTGACAAAGCACACAGTACGATGGGGCGGGCGACAGTGTCCGCCCCATTTTGTATGCTAGACTCATGTCATGAAAGTCCTCAGGCTCATCCTTCTCGTTGTGCTCTGCCTCGTCTCATGCGGCTCCGGCTACGACCTCGTCATTCCAGTCGCCTTGCGTGGGGACTGGGAGAATGTGGAAGAGGGCATCCATGTCGCCGTGATGAGCGACGACATACGCATCAGCTTCTACGATGAACGACGGACTGTCAGCATTGCTGACCTCGTCTCTTCAGATCCCTTCTCATACGACATCGTGTCCACGGACAGGTCCTTCTCCATCTGGCACCTCTACAAGAGCAGCCAGGGCTTCAGCTTCAATCTGGTTGATGGAGAGCTTGTCATGACCTATGCGCTGGAGGAGGGGGATGGGCTGAGTGAAGTCAGGCTTGAGAGGCAGGGTGGATAAGAAGAGGGCCTGCACCTTGCGGCACAGGCCCCTTGCCATGATGAAGTCCTCTTAGAGGACGGTGCCATTCTTGATGATGGCGTTCTTGTTGATGACGATGATGCCGTCATGCACAGAGTACATCTCGTAGTCGCCTTCCGGGCGCGGGATGTCGTCGATGCCGATGCGGCAGCCGTCGCCGATCCTGACGTTCTGGTCGATGATGGCCTTGCGGATGATCGTGCCCTTGCCGATTCCGATGTTGGGAATGCCCTTGCGTGCGTTCTCTGCCTTCTCCTCCTCGGTCTCATAGTGGCTGGCACCCATGTAGTAGACGCCGTCGAGCGAGGCTCCCGACTCGATGATGGTGCGCACACCGATGATGGAGTTGACGATGTAGGCGTTCGTGATGATCGAGCCTTCGCTGGCCAGCGAGTAGGAGATGTTGCAGAAGTTCATCTTCGTCGCAGGCAGGTGGCGGCGGTGGGTGTAGATGGGCATCTCCTCATTGTAGAAGTTGAAGCTCGGGTTGATCGAGGCCAGATTGAGGTTCGTCTCGTAGAAGGCCTTGATCGTTCCGATGTCCTCCCAGAAGTCGTCGAAGAGGTAGGCCGCGACGGGGCGGGTCTTGATGACGTCGGGGATGATCTCCTTGCCGAAGTCGGTCTTGTCGTTGTTCAGGACCTCCTCCATGGCCTTGGCGTTGAAGATGTAGATGCCCATCGAGGCGAGGTACTCGTTGGACTCGTCGACCTTCTTGTTCAGCTGGTCCTTCATCAGCTTGTCGCTGACCTTGTACTCGCTGATGTCCATGTCGGGGGCGGGCTTCTCGTAGAACTTGCGGATCATGCCCTGCTCGTCGGCTCCGATGATGCCCAGACCGGTCGCCTGCTGGCGGCTGATCGGCTTGGCGGCGATCGTCAGGTCGGCTCCGGCGGCGATGTGCCTGTCGAGCATGGCGCGGAAGTCCATGCTGTACAGCTGGTCACCGGAGAGGATGATGTAGTAGTCGGCCTGGTGGTCGCTGAAGTGCTTGAGGTTCTTCCTTACGGCATCGGCAGTGCCCTGGTACCAGGTCTCGGATGCGTAGGTCTGCTCAGCGGCCAGGATCTCGACGAAACCGCCGGAGAACTGGTCGAACTGGTAGGTGTTCGCGATGTGGTTGTGCAGCGAGGCGGAGTTGAACTGCGTCAGGACGTAGATCTTGTTGACGCCGCTGTTGAGGCAGTTCGAGATGGGGATGTCCACCAGGCGGTACTTTCCTGCGAAGGGGACGGCCGGTTTGGACCTGTCCATGGTCAGGGGGTAGAGCCTCGTTCCCCGTCCTCCACCGAGGATGATGGCGATGGCCTTCTTTCCTTTCGTTGTCATGCTTGCTTTCCTCCTATTGTGTTCGCGTATATTCTAGCATATTCCAAAGCGCTCTTGTTCCAGGAGAAGTCCTGTGCCATGGCCCTGCGGCGGGCGGCGTCGAGGGCTTGCTTGTCGGCGTAGAAGGCGCATGCCCTCCTGACGGCGGCGACGATCTCGTCGCTGTATGCGTTCTCGAAGAGGAAGCCGTCGCCGTCCTCTCCGTCCATGTCCCTGACGGTGTCGGCAAGGCCTCCCGTGCGGTGGACGACGGGCAGCGTTCCGTAGCGAAGCGAGTACATCTGGTTGAGGCCGCACGGCTCGTACTTGCTGGGCATGAGGAAGAAGTCGGCTCCACCTTCGACCTGGTGGGAGACGGCTTGCGAGAAGATGATGTTCACCGAGATGTTGTCGTGCCGGCTGGCTACATCGCGCAGCTTCGAGACGTAGCGCTCGTCGCCCGTGCCTATGATGATGAACTGGCAATCGAGGGTCGACAGGACCGTCTCGAGGGCGCAGGGCTGGCCGTCGAGGAGGGGACCGAAGCCCTTCTGCTCGGCAAGGCGGCTGATCATGGCGAAGAGTGGGACGTCAGGCCTGGGTGCAAGGCCGAACTGGCGCTGGATGCGCTCCTTGAGGGCGGCTTTGCCAGACAGGTCGTCGGCGCTGAAGTGCTCGCTGAAGAAGCTGTCCTTCGTGCTGCCCCATTCGTCGGTGTCTATGCCGTTGATGACGCCTTCGAGCCTGTCGGCGCGCCGCTTCAGGAGCCAGTCGAGGCCGCAGCCCTGTTCGGCGCCCTGAATCTCCTTCGCATAGGTCGGCGATACCGTCGTGATCGAGTCGGCCGTCATCAGGCCAGTCTTGAGGAAGTTGACCTTCGTCTGGAGACCGAAGCCGTCGAGCATGTCACCGCTTCCATGCAGACAGGCGAGGAGGGCGTCGTAGCGGGGGAAGGTGCCCATGTAGGCCAGGTTGTGGACCGTCATGACCGATGCGCACCTGAGGCCCGCCTCCTTGGCGAGCATGGGCACGAGTCCGGCCGTCCAGTCGTGGCAGTGGATGATGTCCACATCCCTTTGCCTGGCGATTTCGACCGCCGCCTTGCACATCAGGGCGAAGCGGGGGCAGTTGTCGGCATAGGGAGAGAAGGAGTCGTCTCCGTAGATGCCCTTCCTGTCCGTGTACCAGGGGTGGGCGAGGCCCAGATAGTCGACGCCGTCCACGACGGCCTTCCGGACTTCGACCGTCTCACTGTGGCCGAGCATGGTGCAGGTGACCTTCAAGGCGCTGGAGAAGGTGCTCTGGTCCACAGAGCCGTAGAGCGGCATGACGATGGCCACAGTATGCCCTTGGCGCACGAGGACCCGGGACAGGGCACCGACGACGTCGGCAAGCCCACCCGACTTCGAGAAGGGTACGGATTCTGAAGTGACCATCAGGACGTTCATGTCCTAAATTACACTCTGTCTCAAATGACAAGTCAAGCAAAAAACAGGGGAAATGGGGGCATTTCGACCCACATCTCCCCATGCATGAGTGTCAATCAGCTGTGCGCCAGATGGGCATCCGCGCTGTGGGCGGCCACGGCGCCGTCGGCGCAGGCCGTAACGACCTGGCGGAAGGTTGTCGCCCTCACGTCTCCGACTGCGTAGAGTCCGGCCGTCCTGGTCTCCATGTGCCCATCGGTCAGGATGAAGCCTGCTTCATCGAGGTCGGCAAGCGGGCAGGCGAGCTGGCTGTTGGGCAGGATTCCCGTGAAGATGAAGACGCCGTCGCACTCGACAAGGCTGCCGTCGTCCAGCCTGACACCCGTCACCTTGGCTCCGTCTCCGAGGATCTCCTTGACGGTATGTGGAGTGAGGACTGTGATGTTCCCTGTCGCCCTCATGCGGTCCTGGAGGGCCTTCTGGGCGCGGAACTCGTTCCTTCTGTGGACGATGATGACGCGCTTGCACAGCTTCGCCAGATAGATCGCGTCCGTGATCGCAGTGTCGCCGCCGCCGACGACGAGGACAGTGCCTCCCTTGAAGAAGGGCCCGTCGCAGGTCGCGCAATAGCTCACGCCACGTCCCTGGTACTCATCCTCTCCGGGAACCTCCAGATGGCGGTGGCGCGCTCCCGTGGCGATGACGACGGTTCTGGCAAGCAGGGGCCCGTCGCCCGTCATGACTGTGAAGATGTCCCCATCCTTTCCGATGGCTGTGACCTCGCTGTAGACGCTCTCGACTCCGAAGCCTGTGGCCTGGGCCTCCATGTCCTCGGCGAGCTTGAAGCCCGATGTCGGGCCGAGGCCCGGATAGTTCTCGATCTGGTCGATGAACATCAGCTGGCCGCCGGGGGCCGCCGCCTCGACCATGAGTGTACTG
>JADIMU010000031.1 GCA_017694495.1 Candidatus Aphodenecus pullistercoris | reverse complement strand
GCCCAGGCCCTCTACGAGGCGGGCCACGACTGCTTCGTCCCGCGCCTGCCAGGCATGGGCACGAGCGGCAGGGACTTCGTGCGCACGAGCCGCTTCGACTGGCTCTCCCTGGTCGACAGGGCCGCCCGCTTCCTCTCCTCGAACTACGATTCCATCTCCATCCTGGGCCACTCGATGGGCTGCCTGCTGTCCGTCATCGAGGCCACAGCCGTCAAGTGCTCCTCCCTCGTCCTCGCCATGCCGGCCTTCCGCATGCCGGCCCTGGAGGACAGAAGGCTGGCCTTGGCCGCCCTCGTGAGGAAGGACATCCCGACGAAGTGGGCACCGGATCCGCGCTACCACCTCCACTATGAAGGAGCACTCGCAGACGACCTCAAGCTGGGAGCGGAGTACTACAGCCACCTCTATCCCCGCCAGCTCGTCCAGCTCTCCCGCATCGTCAGGGAGGCGACCAGTGCCAGAGAGCGGCTGGACTGTCCGGCCCTCATCCTGGCTTCGCACACCGATGCCGTCACCGACCCGGGCGCGGTCGAGGACTGGGCCGGCAAGGCGCGCATCGAATGGATCGAGGGTGCGAGCCACTTCGTCTTCTACGACATCGACGAGGAGGCCGAGAGGAGGGCCATCGAGGAGAGCGTCGACTTCATCTCTTCGCATCTTGGCTGAGTGAAAGTGTTGTCCAAGCCGGCCTAAGGGAATATCATGTGGCCCAAGACACTTTTCGGAGAGTATTTATGGAAGTTCGAGTACGCTATGCCCCGTCGCCAACTGGGTTGCAGCACATCGGAGGAGTGCGCACCGCACTCTACAACTATTTCTTCGCCCGCAGCCAGGGCGGCAAGTTCATACTCCGCATCGAGGACACCGACAGGGAGCGCTACAGCGACGAGTCCCTCCAGGACCTCTACGACACCCTCGAGTGGCTTGGCATAAGCTGGGACGAGGGCCCCAACGTCGGCGGCCCCTATGGCCCCTATGTCCAGAGCGAGAGGCTTGAGATCTATCAGAAATACGCCAGGCAGCTGGTCGAGGACGGCAAGGCCTACTACTGCTATTGCACCCCCGAGAGGCTGGAGAAGCTGCGTGAGGAGCAGGCCGCCTCGAAGAGCCGCTACCAGGGCTACGACAGGCATTGCGCCCATCTGAGCGAGGAGGAGAGGAGGGCGGCCGAGGAGGCCGGTATCAAGCCCGTCATCAGGCTGCGCGTGCCCACCGAGGGCAAGACGACCTTCCACGACGTCCTCATGGGCGACATCACGAGGCGCAACAGCGACGTCTCGCCCGATCCCATCCTGCTCAAGTCGGACGGCTACCCGACCTACCATCTGGCCAATGTCATCGACGACCACCTGATGGGCATCACCCACATCATGAGGGCCCAGGAGTGGATTCCTTCCGGCCCCCTTCACATCCTCCTGTACGAAGCCTTCGGCTGGGAGCCTCCCGTCTACTGCCACCTGCCAATGGTCTGCGGCAAGGACGGACAGAAGCTCAGCAAGCGCCATGGAGACACCGCAGTGCGCGACTTCAGGGCGAAGGGCTACCTGCCTGAGGCCATCCTCAACTACGTCACACTGGTCGGCTGGTCCCTGGACGGCTCGAGGGAGTTCTTCTCCCGCGAGGAGCTGGAGAAGTGCTTCGTCCTTGAGAACATCCACGTCTCATCAGGCACCTTCGACTACAAGAAGCTGGACTGGTTCAACGGCCAGTACATCAGGCGCAAGAGCGACGACGAGATCGTCTCATTGATCCTGCCCTACATGCAGAAGGCGGGCTACGTCAGCGCCTCTCCCACCAAACAGGAGCTGGACAGGCTCCACATGCTCGCCTCTCCGCTGCGCGAGAGGATGCGCCTGGTGAGCGACGCCGTGCCCCTTTCGGCCTTCATCTACGACGACAGGCCGTGCACGGACAAGAGCCAGTACATCGCGAAGGGCATGGACGAGGAGGGGACCCGGACGGCCTTCGCCCGTGGCGCCGAGATCGTCCTGGCCAACGAGAGGGCTGGACGGCCCTTCGAGGAGACTGAGAGCGCCGTCAAGGCCCTCGCCGAGGAGCTCTCGGTCAAGGTCAACGCCATCTTCCAGCCCATCAGGGTCGCAATCACGAACAGCACCGTATCGCTGCCGCTGCACGATTCGATCCGTCTGCTCGGCCTCGAGGAGACGACCAGACGCATCGAGCGCGCGCTGAAGCTTTTCAACTAAGGAGAAAAAAGTTATGTCAGACAACGACAAGCAGATTGTTTCAATGGACAAGATCATCTCCCTGTGCCGCAGGAGGGGCTTCATCTTCCAGTCGTCCGAGATCTACGGCGGCCTGAACGGCGCCTACGACTACGGACCGCTCGGCGTCGACCTCAAGAACAACATCCGCGACTTCTGGTGGAAGGAGATGACCCAGCTGCATGACAACATCGTCGGCCTGGACGCCTCCATCCTGATGCATCCCCGCGTCTGGGAGGCCAGTGGACACGTGTCCAACTTCTCCGACCCCATGGTCGACTGCAAGGTGTGCAAGTCCCGCTTCCGCGCCGACCAGATTGACCTCAATGCACCCTGTCCCGTGTGCGGCAACCGCGACTCCTTCACCGAGCCGAGGAACTTCAACCTGATGTTCGAGACCCACATCGGAGCCGACAAGGACAAGGCTTCCGTCGTCTACCTCCGCCCTGAGACCGCCCAGGGCATCTACGTCGACTTCAAGAACGTCCTCCAGTCCAGCCGCGTCAAGATCCCCTTCGGCATCGCCCAGGTCGGCAAGAGCTTCCGCAACGAGATCACGACGAAGAACTTCATCTTCCGCTCATGCGAGTTCGAGCAGATGGAGATGCAGTTCTTCTGCAAGCCCGGCACCGAGGACGAGTGGTTCCCCTACTGGAGGGAGCAGAGGATGGCCTTCTACCACAAGATGGGCATCCATCCTGAGCACCTCAGGTGGCACCAGCATGGACCGGACGAGCTGGCCTTCTACGCCAAGGACGCATATGACATCCAGTTCCTCTTCCCGATGGGCTGGCAGGAGCTCGAGGGCGTGCACTCCAGGACGGACTACGACCTGACGCAGCACCAGAAGTTCAGCGGAAAGGACCTGACCTATCTGGATCCCGACACCCACGAGAGGTACATCCCCTACGTCGTCGAGACTTCGGCCGGACTCACCCGCAATGTCCTCATGGCCCTGTCCGACGCCTACGACGAGGAGCCGACGAATGAGGGCGACGTCAGGACAGTATTGCACTTCCATCCCGCCATCGCGCCCGTCAAGGTCGCCGTCATGCCCCTGGTCAAGAAGGATGGACTGGCCGAGTACGCATCGAAGCTTGAGCATGAGCTCAGGCAGGACTTCGTCACCTTCTACGACCAGAGCGGAGCCATCGGCCGCCGCTACAGGAGGATGGACGAGATCGGCACTCCCTACTGCGTCACCGTCGACTACCAGACGCTGGAGGACCAGAGTGTCACGGTCCGCCTGCGCGACAGCATGAGGCAGGAGCGCGTGTCCGTCTCCTCGCTCGTCAGCTACATCAAGGATGCCATGAAGTCCTACAAGAGGGTGGAGGAGAAGGCATGAACAAGGCTCTCAAGACCCTCTTCGACAGGGGCTTCGTCAAGGATTGCACAGACCTCGACCAGCTTTCCGACCTGATGGACCAGGGTCCCGTCACGCTCTACGTCGGCGTGGACCCCACGGGGCGCAGCCTCCACATCGGCCACATCGTGCCCTTCTTCGCCATGCGCCACATGCAGGAGCACGGCAACATGCCCATCGCCCTGGCCGGTGGCGGAACCGGTCTGATCGGTGACCCCTCAGGCAAGACGGAAATGAGGAAGATCCTCCCGATCGAGGAGATCCAGGAGAATGTGCGCCACATCTCCGCCCAGCTTGGCAAGATCGTCGACTTCAGCGACGAGCCTCCTGCCGGCTGGGGAAGGGGCAGGGTGATGAACAACGCCGACTGGCTGGTCGGGCTGAACTACATCAACTTCCTGCGCGACATCGGAAAGTACTTCTCCGTCAACAAGATGTTGACATTTGAAGGCGTGAGGCAGCGCCTTGAGAGGGGTCTGAGCTTCATCGAGTTCAACTACCAGCTCCTCCAGGCCTACGACTTCTACGTCCTCAACCGCGACACCGGCTGCCGCCTCCAGATGGGTGGCGCCGACCAGTGGGGCAACATCGTCGCCGGCATCGACCTGATCCACCGCATGGACGGTCCCCAGTGCTTCGGCCTGACCTTCAACCTCATCATGAGGGCCGATGGCAAGAAGATGGGCAAGAGCGAGAAGGGAGCCATCTTCCTCGACAAGACGCTGTGTCCCGTCTACGACTTCTACCAGTACTGGAGGAACGTGCCCGACGAGGACGTCATCCGCTTCATGAAGATCTTCACCCTCCTGTCCCTCGACGAGATCGCCGAGTACGAGGACCCGAAGCGGAACATCAACGACGCGAAGGAGCGCCTTGCCTACGAGCAGACGAAGCTGATCCACGGCGAGGAGGAGGCCGAGCGCGCCCGCGCTGCGGCCAAGTCCCTCTTCAGTGGCGACGGCGGCAGCCGCGAGGGCATTCCGACAGTCGAGGTGCCGGCCCAGGAGCTCAAGGATGGACTGGGACTGCTTGCCGCCATGGTGAGGGCTGGTTTCTGCAAGTCCAACAGCGAGGCGAGGACCATCGTCGTACAGGGTGGAGCCGAGGTCAACGGAGAGAAGGTCGGCGACCCGCGCCGCCAGCTGACCGAGGACGACCTCGACGACAAGGGCGAGATCATGCTCAAGGCGGGCAAGAAGAAGCACTGCCGCCTTTGCGTGAAGTAGACTTCAGCAGATCCATTCCATGGGGGAGCGCCTTGCAGCGCTCCCCTTTCCTCATTCTGTGACATTGTCACATTGTCCTGCCTTCCCAGCCATGCTATCTTGTGGGCCATGAAGCGTAAGAGTGCAATCCAGATCATCGTCCTCGTGGCGATAGCAGCCATACTTGTCGGCCTCTTCTTCGCGAAGAGGGCCAGCGTCGCAGCCGAACTTGCCGAGCCCATCCCCGTGGCCAGCCAGAGCACGGTCGAGGAGGGTGGAACTGCCGAGGAGACGCTGCCGCTCTTCGTCACGAGCATAGACGAGGAGGAGCTCAGGAGCGGTGGGCTTCCTGTGATGATCCAGTTCTTCAGCACGAGCTGCGTGCCATGCCAGAGCATGATGGAGGACCTGAGGGCCTTCTACAGCGAGAGCTATGGAAGGGTGCGCGTCGTCGCATTGAACGTCGAGGAGAACCCTGAGGCGGCCGCAGGCTATCCCGTCATGGTCGTTCCGACCCAGCTCTTCATCACGGCAAGCGGCGAGGACTATGTCCCCAGCCAGAGGATCATAGGCTCGGTTGGAGGCTTCACAGCCTACAGCTACAGCGATACGGGTGAGCTTGCCTACGTCGTCCACCAGGGTGTCCTCACCAAGAGCCAGATGGAGCGCATCACGGCGGAGGCCGCTGGCCTATGATCGAGACGCTCCTCGACAGCCTTGGCCGCATGCTCGACCCATCGAGTCCCACAGTCTACCTTATAGCCCTCGTGGGCGGACTCCTGTCGTCGCTGCTGCCCTGTTCCCTGTCCTCGCTGCCGCTCGTGATCGGCTATGTCGGCAGTGGACGAAGCGACCTGTGGAAGAGCTTCCGCCTCTCTGCCGTCTTCGCGCTCGGCATGGCCGTGACCTTCACGCTCCTCGCCGCAGCCGCCCTTGCCCTGGGCAGCCTGATCGGGACGACGAGCCGCTGGTGGTACCTCATCCTTGGCCTCCTCATGCTCATGATGGCCTTGCAGATGCTCGGCGTCTTCACCTTCATTCCTGCGACGAACCTCCAGACGAGGACGAAGAGGAGGGGCTACATCGGCGCCCTGGTCGCCGGCATCCTTTCCGGCCTCTTCTCATCGCCATGCTCGACGCCCGTCCTCGTCGCACTGCTGTCGATCGCATCCGCGACGGGAGACATGGTCCAGAGCATCCTCATGCTCCTGTGCTATGCCCTGGGCTACAGCGTGCTCTCGATCGCGGCAGGTACGATAGTAGGACTTACGGGCCATCTGTCGGCGAGCAGGGGCTATGGCAGGGCGATGAAGGTGCTGGAGATCGTCCTTGGCCTTGCGATCCTCATCCTGGCCTTCTACATGTTCTACCAGGGCTTCTGAACGCGTGTATTTTCTGTGAAGAGGTCATGGTGAATCTTGCCTTGCCGGTACGACATGTTGAATATTGGGCTCATGAAGACGATATATGTTGTTGAAGACCATGATGCGATCAGGGAAGGTGTTGTAAGATACCTCGAGATCTCCGGCTACAAGGCGCTTGGACAGTCTACGCTCACCGAGGAGCGCAAGGCCATCGAGGCCCAGCTTCCCGACCTGATCATCCAGGACGTCATGCTGCCCGACGGTGACGGCTTCCTGTACATCAAGGAGCTCAAGAAGCGCTATCCTGACCTTCCTGTCATCTTCATGACGGCCCGCAGCGAGGAGTCTGACAGGATACTGGGCTTCGAGCTGGGCGCAGACGACTATATCTCGAAGCCCTTCAGCCCGAAGGAGCTTGTGCTCCGCGTCGCGGCGCTCTTCCGCCGCCTGGACAAGAGCGGAGTGCAGAGCGACGACCTGATGAGCTTCAGCGAGGGCGACAACAGTCTCGAGATCGACAACAGCCAGCACCGTCTGACGATCAACGGCCAGGAGGTCACTCTCACGGCCGCGGAGTGGAGGATCGTGACCTACCTCGCCCAGAACGAGGGCAAGCTGATCAGCCGCGCCCAGATCCTCGAGAAGTGCTTCGACTATTCCTTCGAGAGCTATGAGCGCGTCGTCGACACGCACATCAAGAACATCAGGGCCAAGCTCCGTCCCGGCGAATGGATCGAGACGGTGCGCGGATACGGCTACCGCTTCTCGGTGAGGGGTCAGCATTGAAGCGCTCCCGTCCCCTCAGACGCTACTTCGTCCGCGTCTTCATCTCGATGATGCTGATGATCGGCCTGGTGCTCGGCATCGAGGGCGCCATCGTCACATTCAGCAACTGGAGGATGCATACCGGCTGGCCAAGCCTGGTGACGGACGACTACATCAAGGCTTCAGTCTCCCTCCTGGAGGACGCCGACACGCAGGATCCGGACGCAGTCAAGCAGGCCTTCCTCTCTGCGAAGGACGACCGCATCTCCGGCATACTGATTCGCGACTTCAGGACTGGCCTGATGTACCTCTACGGCTCGACGCCCGACTGGCATGACGACCGGCTGGTGAAGACGAACATCGTCCAGGACGTCAGCGACGATGACAGCTGGTCCTTCGAGAAGGATGTGCCCGTCTACGGAATCGACATCTCCACATCCACAGACGATCAGGTCTCCATCAGTTCCTACAGCGAGATGAGGGGCCTCGTCCACTACGTGGCCCCGAGCTTCGTCCGCATCGAGGACGTCGCCTCGACGATCTTCGTCTCGATCGAAGGGGAGGTCGTCTGCTCGCTTGACCTCCTCGTGCTGGGCATGCACGACTTCGGTCCCACACGCTTCATCATGGACTCAATCATCGTGACGATGGTCTGGCTCGTCCCGGTGTGCATCATCGTCTCCATTCTGGCCTCCTTCTTCCTCTCGCGCCGCGGCAGCCGCTCGATCGAGGCGATCCGCCAGGCCCTGGAGAGGATGGCCCATGGAGACTATGCGATAAGCCTTCCCGCCGCAGACACGAGCGAGATCGACCTGATCTCCCACTCGATCGAATCGCTTGCGGGAGACCTCGAGCGCAACAAGGAGTCGAGGAAGATGTGGCTGCGCTCCATCGCACACGACCTCAACACGCCGCTGAGCGCCCTCCGTCTCCTGGTGGAGGGCCTTGAGGACGGCATCTATGTCCCTGACGAGGCCTTCATCTCATCGTTGAAGAAGGAGCTCATGAGCCTCGAGGCGAGGATATCGAGCGTGAGGTACTACACTGGACTGCTGTCGAGCTCGGTGCACCTTGAGAGGCGGCCGGTCAAGGTCAGCCAGCTGCTCGCGCCCTGGTTCGCCGATCCTCGCATCCTCATCTCGGTCACACCGTCCGATGCGCTCCTCATGCTGGATGGAGACCTTGCCGGGCGGATGGTGAAGGAGCTTGTCGACAATGCGCTGAACGCGACGAAGGAAGGCCCTGTGTGCATCAGCTACGCCGACAAGGTTCTCACAGTCTCCAACAGGGCGCGTCTGCCTCAGCCCTTGCCCGACTTCTTCGAGCCCTGGCAGAGGGGCGACGAGAGCCGACATGGCGGCGGCTCAGGCCTCGGCCTGCCGATCGTCGCCCAGATCATGGCCCTCCATGGGGGACGGGCCGAGATCGCTCAGAAAGGCGAGGACGTCGTCGTCACCCTCCACTTCGTCAATTGAGGAGGATCTCCAGCAGAAGACTGTCGTCGTCCACCCTGTGGACCGAGAGCCGTCCGTCCTCATAGAGGCCGTAGCTTGCCGGCCAGCCGCCCTTTGGCAAGCTCATCGAGCCGGGGTTGAAGAAGACGATTCCATCCTTCCTCTCCGCCACAGGGATGTGGGTGTGGCCATAGAGCATCACAGTGGCTCCGGGAATGGGCTTGTCCTCGTTGTAGATGTGGCCGTGGCTCATGTCGATCCTCCTCGAGTCGAGGAAGACTGAGGCCGTCGTCCCCAGGACGGGGAAGGCGAGGACCATCTGGTCGACCTCGGCCTCGCAGTTTCCACGCACTGCGACGATCCTTCCGGCAAGCGGGTTCAGGACGCTGATGACATGTTTCGGGTCATGGCCTTCGGGAAGGTCGTTCCTGGGCCCATGGTAGAGGATGTCGCCCAGGCAGAGGATGAGGTCGGCATCTTTGGCAAGGAGGGCGATCTTGTCGGCCGCTCTTCCGCTTCCATGTATGTCTGATACTATGATGGCTTTCATGGGCCTAGTCTTGCACAGTCTAGGCTCTCGGCTCAAGGCGGCGACGCTTCTCGACGAGCTCACGCACGAATGGCGAGGCCGGGTCCGATATGATTCTCGAAGGCCTGTCGTACTGGGCGACGCGCCCCTGGTCGAGGACGAGGCAGCGGGTGGCGAGGCGGAAGGCCTCGGCCATGTCGTGCGTGACGAAGAGTATCGTGGTCCCTCGGCTTTCGTGGATCTTCAGGATCTGCTCCTGCAGCAGTTCTCTTGTGATCTCGTCGACGGCTCCGAAGGGCTCGTCCATCAGCAGCAGCTGCGGGTCTCCCGCCAGGGCCCGGGCTATGCCGACCCTCTGCTTCTGGCCGCCGGACAGCTCACGCGGCTGGCGTGTGGCGATGGAGGCCTCGAGTCCGACGAGCTCGAGGAGGGAGGCGACCTTTTCACCGCGCTCCCTCTTCGTCCAGCCATCAAGTTTCGAAATGGTCGGCACGTAGGCTATGTTCTCTTCGACGCTCATGTGGGGAAAGAGGCCGACAGACTGTATCGCGTAGCCGATTGAGCGGCGCAGCGCCACTTCGTCCTGCGCCGCGATGTCCTTTCCAGCGACTGTGACGCGTCCGCACTCAGGCTTCACCAGTCCGTTGACCGTCTTGAGGAGGGTCGTCTTGCCGCAGCCGGAGCGGCCTATGACAGTGACGAAGTCCCCCTTGTCGACCGAGATGGAGATGTCGTCGAGCACTCTGTGGCCGCCATAGCTCTTGACGACGTGCTCCAGAGCGAGGGCCTCCATCAAAGGACACCCTTTGCCGTCAGATAGTCCAATGCGACCTGGCGCTCATCCTGACCTTCGACCTCTACAAGGTAGTTCATCCTTGCCATGTCGGCCTCACTGATCAGGCCGTCCATGCGCATCAGGGCCTCCTCCAGACCGGGACAGCGCTCTAGGGTGTCGCTTCGCACCACTGTGGAGCAGTAGTAGTCGACTTGCAGGCCGAGGTCGTCGTCCAGCGTGACCACATCGATGTCCGGATTGGCGAGCTGGGCGTCGGTGGTATACGCGTTCGTGACGTCTATGTCGCCGCTTGCCAGGGCCGTGTACTTGAGGCCGATGTCGATGTCGCGCACATCGCCGAAGTCCAGTCCATAGACCTCGCACAGGGCTGGAAAGCCGTCTGCGCGCTCGAGGTAGTCCGGGTTGCCTCCGAAGGTGAGCGATGGTGCGACGGCAGCAAGGTCGCTCGTCTTCTCAAGGCCGTACCTTCTGGCCACTTCGCCACGCACTGCGACGGTATAAGTGTTGTTGAAGCCGTACAGGCCGAGCCAGCGCATGCCGAAGCGCTCCTGGTATTCTTTGTCGAGCTGGGCGAGCATGTCGTCCTCGTCCCCATCTCCCGCCTCATGGCCGAGGACGAGGATCCAGCCGGATGAGGTGTATTCCGGATAGAGGTCAAAGTCGCCGCGCTCCATTGCGGGCTGGATGTTGCTCGTGCCTCCGCCGACACCTTTCGTGACCTCGGCCTGGTAGCCTGCATCCTCGACGAGGAGGGCGAGCATCTCGCCCAGGATGTACTGCTCGCTCATCGGCTTCGTCGCGATGCGGACGACCTGGTCGTCCTGCGCGCATGATGCGAGCATGAGGATGCATGAAAGGATGATAAGCGCTCTTCTCATAATGAACCTCTCTTTCTGAAATGGCGCTCGAGACGACCCAGAAGGAGGTCCGAGACCAAGGCCAGGAGGGCGATCAGGAGGCTGCCTGCCGCCGTCATGGCCGGGTTGTAGATCGTGATGCCCCTGTAGATCGCGACGCCGAGCCCGCCGGCTCCAACGAAGCTCGCGATGCCCGTGACTGCTATGACCATGACGACCATGTTCCTCACGCCCGCCATGATGACTCCCGCTGCCAGGGGAAGCTTGATGCGCAGCAGGAGCTGGGCCTTCGTGCTGCCCATGCCCCTTGCCGCTTCAAGGATGTCGGCGTCGACGCCTTTGATTCCCGCGTAGGTGTTGCGGACCATGGGCATGACGCCGTAGATTGTCAGCGCGATGATGGCTGTCCGGTCTCCGATTCCAGTGAATGGGATGAGGATGCCAAGCAGCGAGATTGAAGGGATGGTGTAGAGGACATTGCATACGCCCAGGACGGCGGGAGCGAGGCCTTCCTTCTCGCTGATCAGGATGCCCAGGGCAAGTCCGATGGCGCTGGCCATGATGATGGCCGAGAGGGCGAGGGCGATGTGGGCCCCCACGAGGCCCAGGAACCAGGATCCGCGTTCCTGGAAGAGCGTCACGATCTGTGCGAGCAGTTCCATTTTCGAGCGTACATTAGAGCCGCATGGCCCGGCTCGTCAAGACGATGAGGCCCTGAAGGGGGAGGGGAAGCCCAGCTGGCGCCAGTACTCGTAGACCGTTATGGCGACGGAGTTGGAGAGGTTGAGGCTGCGCATGCCGCCCACCATGGGCAGGCGGAAGCAGCGCTGTCTGTTGGCCTCGATGACCTCCTTTCCCAGGCCGCACGACTCGCGGCCGAAGACGAGGTAGCACTCGCCCTCCTCAGCGCCGAAGTCGATGTCGAAGAAGCTCTTTTCGGCGTGGGATGTGAGGAAGTGGAGGGCGTCCTTCCCATGGGTCTCGAAGAAGGCCTCCTTCGAGGGGAACTCGATCAGGTCGAGGTCATCCCAGTAGTCGAGGCCGGCCCGCCTCAGATGCCTTTCGTCCAGGCTAAAGCCGAGGGGATGGACGAGGATGAGCCTTGAGGCCGTCACGGCCGCCGTGCGTGCGATGTTGCCAGTGTTCTGCGGAATTTCGGGCTCGATGAGGACAATGTTCAGCATGGGCCCAGTCTAGACGCTTTCTCAAAAGGCCTCAATTGTCTAGACTGGCCAGCATGGAAGCCTTGAAAGTCGTAATACTGGGAATCATACAGGGCATAACCGAATGGCTGCCCGTCTCGTCGACCGGCCACATGCTCCTCTTCGACGAGGTCATGCCTCTGGCCCAGGACCCCGAATTCGTCTCCGTCTTCATGGTCGTCATCCAGCTGGGCTCGATCCTGGCCGTCGTCGTCCTCTACTTCTGGAAGCTCTGGCCCTTCAGGAGGGACCGCCAGGAGAGGATCAGGTGCCTGACGCTCTGGGGCAAGGTCCTCGTCGCGACCATACCGGCTGCCGTCGTCGGCCTCATTGCCGACGACTTCATCGACTCCCGGCTCTCGACCTGGCCCGTGATCGCCGCGGCGCTCTTCGTCTACGGCGTCCTCTACATCGTCCTTGAGAAGAAGGTCCACCGCCCGGTCAGGATCACGAGTCTGGAGGAGATCACCTTGCGCGACAGCCTCTATATGGGCCTCTTCCAGATGCTCGCCCTGATCCCTGGCACCTCACGCTCCGGTTCGACGATCCTCGGTGGAATGATAGGAGGCATCAGCCGCCCTGTGGCCGCCGAGTTCTCCTTCTTCATGGCGCTGCCAGTCATGGCGGGTGCAAGCCTGCTGCGCCTCCTCAAGAGCGGCTTCGCCTTCACAGGGGCGCAGTGGGGCTACCTCGCCCTCGGCTCCGCCGTCGCCTTCGTCGTCTCACTGCTGGTCATCAAGGGCCTCATGGACTACGTGCGCCGCCACGACTTCTCCGTCTTCGGCGTCTACCGCATCGTCCTTGCCGTGGTGGTCGTCCTCTACTTCAGCCTCTCCTGAGAGTCCTTGAGCAGGCTGCTGGCCCTCTGGATCTGGGCACCTGAGCGCCTCATGTCGAGGATGGCGCGTTCCAGCCGCCTCCGCCTCTCGGCATCCTCCTTGAAGAATTCTCCCTGCTCGACCTCGTCACCGCTGTACATCTGGTAGAGCCCGACACCAAGGAGGCGGACACCGCCGCCGCGGTACTTCTGCCAGAAGAGGCGGCGCGCCCATTCATAGATCTCGCTCGAGTTGTAGATGCCCTCGTCTGGAGTCGTCTGGATCGAGACCGTCGTGAAGTCGGGGTAGCGTATCCTCACGCCTATGGTACGGGCCATGAAGTGCTCGTCCATCGAGCGCCAGCCGACCTCCTGGCTGAGCTCGAGGAGGTAGAGCTCTATGGCCTCCTTCTCGATGAGGTCGGGGAAGAAGGTCCGCTCGGCCGAGATCGAGTGGCTCCGGCTCTCCGTGCTGTATATTCCCGGATCCTGGCCCCTTGCGACCTTGTAGAGGTAGGCCGCCTGGGCTTCTCCGAAGAGGTCCTTGAGCCTACCGATTGACATGGAGCGCAGGTCCCTCGTCGTCCTGATCCCATGCCCTCTGAGCTTTGCGCATGTCACCTTGCCCACACCCCACAGCTTCTCCAGGCCGACCGCGTCGATGAAGTCCTCCTCCATCCCCTCGGGGATGATGGTGAGGCCGTCCGGCTTGCGGTAGTCGGAGGCGAGCTTCGCGATGAAGCGCGAGGAGGCGACGCCGACCGAGATCGTGAGTCCAGTCTCCTGTCTGACGCGGCGCTTGAGGAGGAGGGCCGCTTCCCTCGCGCCACCGTAGAGCCGCTCGGTCCCGGTCATGTCGAGGTAGGCTTCATCGATCGAGGCCTGGATCCACTGCGGCGCCATCTCGTCGATGATCGCCATGACCTCCTTCGACTTGGCGCTGTAGCGCTTCATGTTCCCCGGCAGGCATATGGCCTGGGGACAGAGCCTCAGGGCCTGGCTCATGGGCATGGCCGAGTGGACGCCGTAGGTGCGCGCCTCGTAGGAGCATGTCGACACGACTGACCGTGGCCCCTTGTGCCCTATGATCAGGGGCTTGCCTGCGAGGGAGGGATTGTCCAGCACCTCCACTGCGGCGAAGAAGGCGTCCAGGTCGACGTGGAAGAAGAGTGGGGACGGCATCAGAACTCCCTAGAGTGGTCAGCCTTGCGGGCCAGGGCGCTGTGGAGGAGGACGTCGAGGACGGCGTCGAGGCCACCTGCCTGTTCGCACAGGATGTTGAAGTGGCTGGTAGGCGTGCTGCCTGGAATCGTGTTGACCTCGTTGAGGGTCAGCCGACCGTCGCTGAGGAAGAAGTCTATCCTCATGTACAGCGAGCCGTGGATGGTGTCGAAGGCGCGCAAGGCGTAGTCTCTGAGCGCCTCCCTTGTCCCCTGTGTGATGTCCACCTTGTCCGGCCTGATCAGGCTGACTGCCGAAGAGTACTTGTTCTCGTAGACGAAGTAGGGCGCCGAGGCCATGACCTCCACTGGGCCGAGGAAGTGCTTCGTGCCGTCCCTGTTGTCCTTGTAGACGAGGCACTCGAGCTCCCTGAGCGGCTTGACGCATGGCTGGACGAGGACGCGCCGGTCCAGTTCCAGCACCTTCGCGATGACGGCCTCGAGTTCTGCCGGAGAGCACTTCTCGACTCCGATCGAGCTGCCGCCGCAGGCCACCTTGACGATGTACTCGTCGGCCTCGGGAAGAGGTGGCATGGACTCTCCACGCTCGACGACGGCCGTCTCGACGACAGGGATGTGGGCATCGCGGAAGAGGGCGGTCTGTATCGCCTTGTCCATGCCGACGGCGCTCGTGAGGACGTCCTCGCTGACGTAGGGCAGGCCCAGGGCCTCAAGCAAGCCCTGGATGATGCCGTCCTCTCCCTGGTGGCCGTGCATGACGGGGTAGGCCAGATCGGCCCTGGTCGTGAAGACTTCAGCCGGCATGAGCCCGTCTCGCGGTATCGTGATGGCCACGACTTCGTGGCCCAGCCTCCTCAGCGCGGCCTCGATCGTCTGTGCGCTCCTGAGCGAGACTTCGAATTCGGGAGAGCTTCCTCCCTTGAGCAGCATGATCCTCACTTTTCCATCTCCTCCAGAATCTTCCTCACGACCTGGCCTTCGTCATAGGCCCTCTTGTGGTCGCCGTAGTCCAGCGTCCTCTCGTGCCCCATGCCCAGGAGGAAGACGACATCGCCTTCCCTGGCCAGGGAGAGGGCGTATGCGACGGCCTCCTCCCGCCTCTCGATGAAGCGGCATTGCGCCCTTCCTGTGATGCCTTTGGCGATCTCGCGCGCGATGGACTCGGCCCCCTCCGCACGGGGGTCGTCCTCGCTGAGCACGATCTGGCGGCACCAGTGCCCGGCGACCTCACCCATGGCCCGCCGCTTGCTCCTGTCCCTTTCTCCGCTCGCGCCGAAGAGGGCGATGAAGCCGCCCTGGGTGACTTGCCTGAAGGAGGAGAAGAGCCTGTCCATGGCGTCCGGCGTATGGGCGAAGTCGATGACGGCCAGAAAGCCCCTTGGGCTTGTCAGCATCTCGCACCGTCCTGGCGGATTCGTCAGCCCTCCAAGGTGGCTGAGGACTTCATCGAGCTCCTTTCCAGCCGCCTGGGCGACGAGACAGGCCGCCTCGAAAGCGTTCTCGAGTGCGTAGTCCTGGAAGAAGGGCAGACTGTAGTCCCGTCCCCTGAGGCGGAAACGCAGCCCGGAGAGGCTCCTCGAGACGACCTGGGGCCGAGTCAGCGCCACAAGACGGCTCCTGTCGGTAAGATGGTCCATGACGCTGTTGCCTTCGTAGCAGAAGACTAGGCCCCTCGTCTTTTCATAGAGCCTCGCCTTGGCATCGAGATAGGCGTCAAGCGAACCATGGAACTCGAGGTGCTCGCTCGATACCCTGGTGATCGCACTGCTGTGGAAGTCGATGCATGCCAGGCGGTCGTAGACATTGCTCAGAGCATGGCTTGAGCATTCCAGGACGAAGTGGGTGCAGCCGGCCTCGGCGGCCGCCACGAGCGAGCCTTCCACATCCCAGGCCTCAGGGGTCGTGTTCGCCCAGGGGCTGGGTGCGACGCCCTGGCCTGTGTCGACACTCGTCGTCGTCAGCAGCCCCACCTTGACGCCAAGCGCCTTCAGGAGGCTGTAGGCGTAGAAGCATGTCGAGCTCTTTCCGTCGGTGCCGGTCACGCCGATGACCTCCAGTCGTGATGAAGGGTGCTTGAAGAAGAGGTCGACCGCCTTCGCATAGGCCGAGCGGATGTTCCCGCCGACCTTGATGTGGGCCACCCCTCCGCCAAGGCCGCAAGGTTCGTTGCGGCTGACGACGAGGCGGGCGCCGTGGTCCAGCGCGTCCTGTATGAAGTCGTCTCCATCATGGTGGATGCCGGGGAAGGCGAAGTAGGCGCTTCCCTCCTGGCACAGGCGCGAGTCGTAGTCGATCCTGGTGACCTGGACATCGGGGCCACACAGCTGGCCATGCAGGCCTGAAGCGAGCTGACGAGCACTGAGCATGGCCCATCTTAGCACTCTTTTGCCCAGGGGGCCTAGCTGTGATATATTCAGGATATGAAGAAGCTGGCCATCCTCCTCCTCATCCTCATCCCGCTTTCGGCATATGCGGTCAGCACTCCGGTCGATCTGCCACTGCAGTCCATCTCGGTCGCCCGTGCCGGCACGATGGAGGATGGCCTGGCGAATCCTGCGGCGTTGCCTTTCCGGGGGCAGGGCGACGGCAGCTTCCTTCTGGCCCTCGGCTACAAGGATGATGTCAGTCCTTCGATGATCACGGGTGGCGAGAAGCTGAGCTTCCTCAACACGGCGCAGACGACGCTCTCCCTCTCCTTCGGAGGGACCAACGCCATGATGACAGGGGCGCTGGGCTTCGACCTCGAGGACAGGCAGCTGGATGGCGGACAGCTGAGCTACGACTTCCTCTTCCGCATGCACTTCCAGCTCGACGTCGCCTTCAACTTCGGTCCCTTCTCGGCCGGCGCCCGCCTCAAGGGCGGCAGCAGCCTGATCCGCTCACACAGACAGGTCGACGACCTCTTCGAGCTTGGTGCGAACATGTTCCTGTCCGAGTACTCGCTCAATCCTGACAGCGAGTACTTCCAGATGGGACTGGGCATGATGTGGTACGACGAGGACTACTTCACACTCGGCCTCTACATCGACAACTTCGTCGGAACCTACGGTGGCGAGACGACATTCAGCTGGGGGGACATGGCGGACAGCCTTTCCGTCGGCGCCTCCGTCTATCTTCCGCGCTTCGACAGGGCAGGGGACCTGAACCTGGTGAGGCCCTTCCTGACGCTCCAGTTCGGGGATGTCGCAAGCAGCGCGAGCTACATCCTGGCCTCCTTCGAGCTGCGCTTCCAGCTCCTGCCACGCTATGACGTCTCGCTGACGGCCTCCTTGCTGAGCTTCCGCGACGCCAATGTGAGCTACATGAGGTCGACGCGCAACCTGACGCTCTTCTCCCTCGAGTTCCTGCTGGACAACTGGACGATCAGCGCCTCGGCAGAAATCCCCTTCTCATACTACACTGGTAACAGTGGCCAGGACAGCTTCGCGCTCAGCATAGGACTGCGCTACAAGCCTTCCTGAAATGCAAGAAGGGGAGGCACCTTGCGATGCCTCCCCAATGGAGCCGACGAGACTCGAACTCGCCACATTCAGATTGCGAACCTGACGCTCTACCAGATGAGCTACGGCCCCGGACTTGAAGCATTAAAACCCATTTTCACAAATGTTGCAATCCCTTGGAAAATGAGGAAGGGCCGGAAAACCGGCCCCTCCACCTGGCATACCAGCGTCTCAGAAGGATGATGCCGCCATCTTGAGCAGCTTGTCTCCATCGGCCTGTCCGGCTTCCATGCATGCCACTGAGAACTCGACCTGGCCGAGCTCGGCCTCCTTCGCGTGGATGAGTGAGGTGACCTCCTCCTGGTTGGCGAAGCTGAAGATGAGTGCCCAGTCCTGGTCGTGGTCGAAGATGAAGGCGTTGTCGGCGAAGGCGCTCTCGAGCTTCGCCTCGTCAAGCTCTCCACCCTTCTTGAAGAGGGCGAGGGAGATGTCGTAGCCGTCCCTCCTGGCGCCCTCGCACTCCTCGGCGAGGACCTGGGAGAAGTCGAGCATGCGGCTCTCGACGGGAGACGCGACGGGCTTTTCGACCTCGACGGGCCTCTCGACGATCTTCTCCACCTCGACAGGCTTTTCGACGATCTTCTCGACGACCTTCTCGACTTCGACGGGAACCTCGATAGGAACTTCCTTGACGATCTCGATGGGAACCTCGCGGACGATCTCCTTGACGACGGGGACTTCCTTGACGACCTCGCTCTGGGCGCTTCCGACGGGAACTTCCTTGAGGACTTCCTTGACGATCTCGACGGGGACTTCCTTGACGACCTCGACCGGAACCTCCTTCAGGACCACACGCTCGACGGGAACCTCCCTGACGGCCTCCTCACCGCTGACGACCGGTGTCGGAACGGGAACCTCGCGCACGACTTCCTTGACGACCTGGCGGACGACGGGAACTTCCTTCTCGATCTCTTTTACGACCTCGACGGGGACTTCCTTGACGACCACGCGCTCGACGGGAACTTCCTTGACCACTTCCCTGATGATGGGTTCAGCAACAGGGGCGGAGGCCTGGGGCGCTACGCTCTCCTGGCTCTTCGTGACGTCTATCGAGACGTTTGCGGGGTCATCCTTCGCAGCGCTTTCGAACGGCTTTGTGTATGCGTTTGGAGGCAGCTTGTCCACCTGGTCGGCGAATTCGTCCTCGTGCCTTTTCGCGATCATGACACCGATCTGGATGAGGATGAGACCGATCAGGATCGGGAAGAGCTTGATCAGCACAGAGTAGATCTGGTCCTCGGTCACCTGGTAGGCGGGAACGATGTAGTTGAGGAACACAAGGGCGAAGATGGCTATTACAACGAATGAAATTACGACGCTTGTAACAACCAGCTTAGCCGTACTTCTAGGCTTTGGCATATAGATTTCACCTCCGGCTCAATGTATGTACATCAAGTCACACATATTGGTATTATACAAGTGAGAACAATATATGGCAACAAAAAAACCATTGGTCGCAGTATTTCTCTTCCTGGCATCGTTCAGTCTGCTGTTCGCCATCTTCTCCGACAGCGGCATTCTGGCCAACAGCTCCCTCGAGAAGGTGCTCGCCTCGCTCGAGAGGGAAGAGGAGGAGAAGCTTCTGGCGATAGACTCCCTCCAGGAGAGGATGGCGGCCATGTCGAGCCGCGAGAGCCTGGACGATCTGGCCCTTTCCCTCGGCTACAACCGTGAGGGGGACGTCGTCTACTATTTCCAGGAGCCTGACGTCGTCGAGACGGCCACTGTCCCCGTCAAGGATGAGGTTCCCGAACTCTACGAAGGAGTTGCGACCTGGATCCTCCTCGTCGCATCCCTTGCCATCACGTGCCTTGTGATGCTGCTGTGGACATTGCTCTCGATGCGTCTTGCCGGCCCCGAGGAGAGGCAGCGGAAGGCCAAGGAGAAGGCCAGGAGGGATTATGAGAGATATGACTGGTGAAGTGCTGTACAACGACGCCTCGTCGCTGGACGAGGTCGTGCGCATGCTGAAGTCGGGCTGTGTCGGCGTGATACCTGCCGACACGATCTACGGTCTGAGCGCCTGTGCACACAGCCGCTCAGCCGAGCGGATCTACGAGATCAAGGAGCGTCCGCAGAACAAGAGCCTGATCACCCTGGCCAGCCTCGAGTGGCTGGAAGGCAGCGGCCTCGAGGTTCCATCCGTCCTGTACAGCCACTGGCCCTGTCCTCTGACTGCCATCCTGCGCGCTGCCGACGGAACGACCCATGCCGTCAGGGTTCCCGACGACGCCTACATCCAGGCCATAGTCGCCGCCGTCGGTCCGATCTGGTCGACGAGCGTCAACATCTCGGGCCAGGCGAGCCTCAGCCGGGCCGAGGACATCGAGAGGGTCTTCGCCGGGAAGATCGACTTCCTCGTGCGCAAGAGGGACGAGGAGGAGGCGGGCCTCCCCTCGACCCTGGTCGACTGCACGTCGAAGCCATTCAGAGTGCTCAGGCAGGGCGCCTACGATGCGTCCGCCCTCCTTTCCTGACTATCTGATCCTGCGCGCCTCGAGGTAGTAGCGCTTCTCCTCGGCGTGGCCGATGGAGAAGGTCTTGCGCGGGAAGGCGCCGTCAGTGACGATCGATTCGAAGAAGCTGTCCTTCGAGATCTCAGGCAGGATGATGCCTATGTTGCCATCCTCCAGACCGAGCCTGTAGGCGACGTCCGCTCCGTGGATGTAGTCGACGCTTCCCCTGCCTTGTGCGGCCAGGGAGTCGATGACGGCCTGGATCAGACTGGCCGACAGCGAGCGCGAGGGATCGTTGGCCTTGCACACGGCGCAGCGGTCCTTCGTCCTGATGCCGAAGCGCAGCGTACCGTCCTTGACCTCGACGGCCTTCCTCATTTCCTCAAGTCCAGAGACCTCTACCAGCTCGTGCGACTGGCACAGGAGAGAGAGGACTTCCTTGAAGGCGTCGAGCGGCAGATTGAAGAAGGTGCGGTGGATCGCCTCGAAGTTCAGCGCCGGGTCGAAGATGTTCTCGATCTCGACGAGGGCGTGGCGCGCCGGAGAGGAGAGGGCCGCATCGCCGACCTCCTTCTTCAGATCCTCGTAGAGGCTCTTGGCCGTGGCGAGGGAGTGGTTGCCGTCGCCCATGGCGTAGAGCAGGGGATTGGCGGGGTCGAGCGCGGCCTTCAGCATGCCAAGCGCCTGTGCTATGGCCCTCAGGTCCTCCTCCCTGTCGATGAGGTAGCCCTTGATGTGGCCGCCGCCGAGCATGAGGGGACTGTCGTAGACGACCCTGAAAGAGGGACGTCTGGCGACCAGAGGCTCGATCACGAGGCGCCGCTCGTCGCTGATCAGGACCATGATGTGGGGCAGCTCGAGGGCCGCATCGCGTCTTATCTCCTTGCGTGGCGGAATGCGTGAGAGGATCGTCCCCTCCGTCGCCCTCACGAGGGAGCGGCTGTCCTTCTCGTAGGAGTAGGCCTCAAGGTCGAGCTTGCCGACGAGTCCGTATCTGCTTCCGCTCTCCGTCGTCCTCTCGACAAGGATGAATGCGTCCTTGAACTCCTCGAACACGCCGGAGGCGAGGTAGTCCTCCATGGCCTTGTCGATGGCCTTTATCCTTTCCTCCTTGTCATCGTCCTCGAGGAAGCACTCGGGATATATCAGGCGCAGCGTGGAGGGCGAGGAGCCGACGATCCTGTCGGCCTCCTGCCAGTATTCCTTCTGGCTGGTGAACTGGTCGCATGCGACTACGGCCCACTTGCCGATGTCGATGCCATCGCGTGGCAGCAGGATGTCGGCGGGAGAGAGCGAGAGGGCATCGAAAAGCGCCCTGGTGTCCTTTTCCATAAATTTACCTCCAGTGGATTCACTACTTGTCAACATTCTAAACCTGCTTTTCCACAGTGGGCAAGGAAAGACTTGAACAAAGCCGCTTTGATGTCGTAAACGTCCAGACATGGAAAAGAGAGCTGTGATCGGCATGAGCATGAGCCTCGACTACGCCGACATCTTCCGCGAGAGCTGGGACATCGGACGGATGGGCGTCATGTGGAACTACCTCAGCCAGACCTATGTGACGGCCCTGGAGAGGGCGGGGGCCGTGCCCGTGGCCATCCCAATGGTGGACGACCCGTCAATCCTCATCCCCTTCATCGACAGCCTGGACGGCTTCCTCCTGACAGGTGGCAACGACATAGACCCGATGTGCTACTCAGAAGTGGACCGTGGCCGCTGCGGACGCATAGTGCGGGAGAGGGAGGAGCAGGAGATCATGCTTGTACGCCACATCCTCGAAAAGACGGACAAGCCGCTTTTGGCCATCTGCCGGGGCCAGCAGCTTCTGAACGTCGCCCTGGGCGGCAGCCTCATCCAGGATCTGGAGGCGGAGGGCTTCAGGAGCCACAGCAGGGGCAACCATGCCATGGATGCCGTGACGCACTTCGTGGTCATCGCGCCTGGCCGCCTCCTGGAGGGCATCCTCTCCAAAGGGCACCTCGGCGTGAACTCCTTCCATCATCAGGCGGTAGACAGGCTGGGCGAGGGACTGTGCGTGGCCGCCACGAGCGATGACGGCATCGTCGAAGCCCTCGAGCTTCCTTCCCGCAAGGCCTTCACCCTTGCAGTCCAATGGCATCCGGAGAAGATGTACGACAATCCGGATTCGAGGCGGATCTTCTCCGCCTTCGTCCAGGCGGCCTCAAGATGAGGGCGCTGGTCGTCACAGGGGGCCTGGCCCCCGCCAGGGTGGACTGGCTTCCCCACTACGACAGAACGATCGCATGCGACAGCGGCTACGACACTGCCATGCGCCTTGGCCTGGAGGTCGACGAGGTCGTCGGCGACCTCGACTCCACCAGATTCAGGAAGGACCTCGTGGCCTCAGGCATCATCCCGTGCAGCCATGACAAGGACGAGAGCGACACCGAGCTGGCCCTGATGAGGCTACCTGAGGGGGCGGCCTACGACCTCATAGGTGGCGGAGGTGGCAGACTGGACCATCTCATCGCTCTCTTCGCGAGCTTCCGCCGCTTCGGCCCTCCACGTTTCTGGCTGAGTGACAGCGACCTCGTCGTCCCCGTCTCGGGCCACTTCTCCTTTCCGCTCCATTCCGGCTGCCAGGTCAGCTTCTTCTGCGTGGGAGGCGAGGCGCGCATCGACTGCCCCGGCCTCGTCTGGCCTCTGGACGGCTTCACGCTCGACGCCTTGCATGTCAGCCTGTCGAACAGGACGACAGGAGAGGTCCTGGAAGGGGAGTGCGCCGGCCTTGCCTGGGTCAGGCTGCCGCTGGAGACCTTTGCCCAAGTCGCCTCCACGTAGTAGTATTGTCATATGCTGCAGTTCAGAAGGATATTGGCATTCTCATCGCGGGTCCACACCTACCTCATGGTGCTCTACCTCTTCTTCGCCGCCCTGATGTTCCTGTCCTTCATGACGAGCGTCGACCAGGATCTGACCGACCTTGTGTCGATATGCATGGACGTGCTCTCCTGGCTGGTCATCTTCGAAGGCGTCTGGATAGTGCTGGCAAGCTTCTATCAGCTCTTCTACTCGCACGTCTTCGCCTTCTCGCCAGTGCTGCTGACGCTCCTGAGGGGGGCCGTCGTCATCCTGGTGGCCACGCTCGCCGACGCCTTGCAGCTCTTCGTCGAAGGAGGATTCGCCATATGAAGAACACATTCGCCATACGTGGTGCGACAACAGTCGAGATGGACAGCCCGGCCCAGGTCGACGAGGCCGTCTGCGAGCTCTTTGACAGAGTGCTGGAGGAGAACAGCCTGGCTGTGGAGGACATAGCCTTCATCCTCCTGTCCCAGACCCATGACATCAGGACGCGCAATGCGGCCACAAGCCTGAGGAAGACGGGCAGGGTGGACGACGTTCCTCTTTTCTGTGTACAGGAGGCCGAAGTCAATGGTATGATGGAACGTGTGGTGCGCATCCTCGTCCTCGTCGGACGACCACCTGAGGGCGAAGCGCATATGATATATCTTAGGAGGGCCAGCGGACTTAGACCCGATCTGAAAAAGTGAGGACCGACCTATTGCCAAGATGGGAGAAATCGTGTACCTTCTCTTCGTTGCGAAGCGCCGACTTAGCTCAGCTGGCAGAGCAGCTGATTTGTAATCAGCCGGTCGTTGGTTCGAATCCGACAGTCGGCTTACATGTGGCAACGGCCCCGCTTGGGGACATCAATTTCGGAGGAACTGGACATGGCAGGCAATGTTTCTAAGAACGCTCACCGTGAAGGAGCCAAGGTTCTCATGAGCAGGTGGGGTGGCGTCATCAAGATGAAGAGTGTCTTCGAGAATGGCAAGCTCCGCCACTACGCCGTATGCGAGAAGAGTGGCAACACCGCACGCAAGGCAAAGGACCTGATGTAAGCCCATAGCTGTGGGTCAAGTCAAAGGGGTGCATCGATGATGCGCCCTTTTTTGTAATCACACGTTTTTCACATCAAATGTCTGACAAGCACCTTTCCTTTCGTCTCCGGCGATGTTAAAGTAGGATTCAAACGTCAAAATAAAGGAGACAGATCCATCATGAAATCTTCCAGCAAAGTCCTTGCACTCGCCCTCGTGCTCATCGCATCCCTCGCCCTCGTCGCATGCCAGAGCGCGACTCCCGTCGAGGATGTTCCCGAGATCGTCATTCCCGTTGCCGCGGCTCCTGTAGAGGCACCCGCTCCCGCACCGGCACCGGCTCCCGCACCTGTCGTCGAGGAGGCTCCTGCCGTCCAGCCCATCACAGGCACGCTCTCGGCCTACGGCTACAGTGTCAGCTACAGCGCCACTATCGGCACCGCCACAGTCACATACCCTGCCGACGTCATCTATGAAGAGGACATCGCGGCCTTCGCACAGTACATCTACGAGCGCCACGCAGACCTGCTCGATGGCGTCTACTTCGAGGTCACCACTCCAGGTACCCTGGTCATCACCTATCCTGAGGCCGTGACCGTAGCCGATGGCGAGGCCGTCATCAGCATGCTCGCCCCCGAGCTCGACGCCTTCATCGCCAGCTACCTGAACTGACAGGCATGCATGCCCGCTACCGGCTCCCGTCCCTGTGATGGGAGCCTTCTTTTTCCCTTCTGTCAAGTTTGTGCGAATCCTGCTGTGCAGAGAGCCTTTTTCGGTTCCTGAACTCAGGAGGCCGTGCTAATATTTACACCAGAGTTTCCTCTCCATTCCTGGAGAAAAGAAAAACGTAGGAGGATTCAAGTGAAGCGTTTTCCCAAGACACTGTCCACGATCCTGCTAAGTCTGCTCCTGGCCATCTCCCTTGTCGGTTGCCAGAGCGCTCAGCCCGTGGAATCCGTTCCTGAGATAGTCGTGCCTGAGGCCGCCCCTGTGGTCGACCAGCCCAGCGCGGCACAGGAGAGTGTAGCCGCTGAGGAGGTGGCCGTCGTCGAGGAGGCTCCCTCCACAGGTGAGTCTGCCCCCGCCGCCCAGCCCATCACTGGTACGCTTTCAGCCTATGGCTATACGGTAGGCTACAGCGCCACCGTCGGCAGGGCTGTCGTCACATACCCGGCCAACGTCATCTACGAAGAGGACATCGCGGCCTTCGCACAGTACATCAATGAGCGCCACGGGGACCTGCTTGATGGCGTCACCTTCGATGTCGTCACTCCCGGCGTCCTGGTCCTCACTTATCCTGAGGGCGTGAGCGTCGCCGATGGCGAGGCCGTCATCAACATGCTCGCCCCCGAGCTCGACGCCTTCATCGCCAGCTACCTCGC
>JADIMU010000006.1 GCA_017694495.1 Candidatus Aphodenecus pullistercoris | reverse complement strand
CCCTTTATGTATATACAAAAATCTTTTTTTGCAGAGGAACCGTTTTTATAGGATCGCCATGAAGATCTTCGCCATCACGAAACTGATGAGGCCGCAGCCCGGGAAGGTGAACACCCAGGTCAGGACCATGTCCTTTACGACCGAGAAGTTTATCGCCGAGAGGCGGCGCGAGGCCCCTACTCCCATGATGGCGCTGGTCTTTGTGTGCGTCGTCGAGACGGGGATGCCGAAGAGGCTGGACAGCAGCAGGCACAGCGAGGCCGCTATGTCGGCGCTGGTGCCCTGGTACTTCTCCAGCTTGACCATGTCCATTCCGACGCTCTTGATGATCTTCTCACCGCCGACGCTGGTTCCCACTCCCATCACGATGGAGCACAGGAGCATCAGCCAGACGGGGATCAGCATGCCTACGACGGAGGTCTGTCCGTTCGAGAAGGCCACCGCCAGGAAGAGGACGCCGATGAACTTCTGTCCATCCTGGGCTCCATGCATGAAGCTCATCGCGGCGGCACCGCCGATCTGGGCGTAGGTGAAGAATGTGTTGGCCTTGCGCCGCTCAATCCTTCTGAAGAGGTAGGCCACGAGCTTGCATATCACATAGCCCATGAAAAAGCCGAGGATCAGGGAGGCGAAGAGGCCATAGATGACCTTGATCCACTCCGCTCCGTTGACGCCTCCAAGACCGTTCTGCGTCGCGATTGCGGCTCCGGTCAGGCCTGCGATCAGGCTGTGGCTCTCGCTGGTCGGAATTCCCAGCCAGCTGGCTCCCGTGGAGTAGACGACTATCGAGAAGAGCGCCGCAGAAAGGGCCACGAGGGCCGTGCTCGTATCGGAGCCGAAGTCGACCATGTTCGAGATGGTGCTTGCGACGGAAGCATTGATGTGGGTCATGATGAAGACTCCAAGGAAGTTGAAGGCGGCGCTCATCATGATGGCCTTTCTTGTCGAGAGGCAACGGGTCGTCACACAGGTCGCGATCGCGTTGGGGGCGTCTGTCCAGCCGTTGACGAAGATGACTGAGAGTGTCAGCAGCGCCGAGATGCACAGCATCGGCGAGCTGAAGACCTCAGAGATGAAATTGGCAAAAGATACGTCCACTGAGTCCTCGTTTTACAAATTCTTCGTTTGGATTTCACTCCAACATCACACATTGTATATGACTTCCGCCCTCAGGCCTAGTGGTAAAGCATCATGTCATGACATATTCTCCATAGACGGCAGAGGCGTGGCCGCAGCCACGCCTCATGTATCCGGATACAACCACAAGTTCAAAAGGAAGTGTGCAAATGTGGTCGGCAGCCACTGCTGGGCTGATTCTGAATTGGATGGAATCCTTTCCTGTCCTTCCTCAGTCCTCCTTCAGGAAGAAGGTCCTGGGGCTCCTCCAGGCACGCTTACCGGCGACGATGCGGTAGGCGATGATGAAGACCAGGGCATAGAGGCCTGTTATCGCAAGCATGGCGTAGAAGAGCGCGGGATTGTTCTGGCTGTAGCTGTAGGCAGGCAGGTTCACGAAGAGGATCAGGGGAAAGACGAAGACGAAGACCAGGCCGGAAGCGTAGGCGTAGTCCTGGGCCGCAGGCGTCTCGAAGTCGGGATCGACGACACGCAGCAGCGACAGACCGGTCGGCAACGTACCTGTGGCCGTGCCGAAGAGGACGAGCATGCGGAAGAAGGCGTGGTCCGAGTAGATGCGGGAGCTGTACCAGGGCAGGATGAGGCATGTGATCACGATGCCTACGAGGATCAGGATGATGACTGGCACATAGTAGGCGGCCAGGGCCGTCAGCGAGATGCCTGCGAGGCATGCCGTGACGGTCAGGTCGACCGACAGACCGTTGATCCTGTTCAGCGTGCCGTTGTCGATCGTGTAGTCGATGCCCGTCCTGCGGATCACCAGCCTCAAAAGGGAGGCGGCGAACATCGAGAAGATGAAGTTGACACCCCACAGAGTGGAAGCGATCTCGGCGCCGAAGGGGCCCAGGAGATTGAGCAGCAGCTCGATGGCTGAGAGCATGAGCCAGCTCACGAGGTAGGCGACCATGATGAGGGCGACGTGGTAGCTGAGCGTGTCGATCGACTCGCCCTCGCTCGTCAGCCTGCTTCCTTCCCTCGTCTGGCCCTTGGGCAGAAAGCCGCTGAAGAGTGTGCGCTTCCTCAGCTTCTCGGCATCATCCGAAGCGATCCATCCCCGTCTGACTGCCAGGTTGATAAGGACGACGCCTCCGATGCTGCCAGTGATGAAGCCGGCGGCGGCCATGGCCAGACCCACGCTGGTTCCTCCAGTGAAGCCCAGAGCCTCCCAGGGCAAGGTCATCGAGTAGGCCTGTCCAGGTCCAAGCTCGAAGCCCAGGGCCAAGGTGAGCCCGATTGCCGGGAAGAGGTCGGGATAGACCGTGATGATCAGCATGAGGGTGGCAAGCAGGCCGAAGAAGCACTGGAGGCCGTACTGGCCGAAGATCGCGATGACGTTCTCGGCGAGGGTCCGTCTTGCCCTGCGGTCACGCGAGCGTGTGCCCACAGGATTGCGCAATGCCATCGCGATGAACGAGATGTTCAGCAGATGGTAGACGAGGTCGCCGAGGAAGTCGGCGTCGAGTCCGATTCTGGGCGCCACGAAGTTGTAGAAGAGCAGGAGGAAGAAGCCTCCTATGATCGCGGAAGGGATGAGGAAACGCTGGAGGATATGCACGCGGGCCCTGAGCAGGGCACCGACGAGAAGTCCCAGACTGACCACTCCCAGATTGACTACAGCATTGAAATCCATGGCTAGACTGCGCCGGCGGGTGTGACCGGCCCTCCTTGTGAACCCTCGCGGCAGGCCAGGCCCAGCTCCACAGCTTCGGCGTAGGCCTCCTGGTATTTGAGTGCCGAACGGTCCAGGGCCGTGCGGAAACGGTACTGCCGCCCATCGGCGAAGAACTCTATCGTCTGTTTCGCGTTGACGATGACGCTTTCAATCGATGAAAAGGGGAATGTGTATGAGGAGACGCTCGAGCCCTCGTACTTGAAGGGCCTTGCGAAATGGAAGTGGAAGCCTTCCCTGCCTACACTGACCTCGAAATCCTTGGAGACTGTCAGCAGGCGCTTGCGGCCTGGAATCTGGAAAAGTATTCCATGGTCAGCAAATAGCGGGGTACCCCCCCCCTGCGTGTTCAGGCGGCGGCCCAGCTCCGCAGTCTCCCAGTGGTGCCAGTCGCGCAGATGGCGCCAGTCGACCACCTGGCAATCCGTATGGATGAAGCCGTAGTCGTCGAAGTCGGCATGAAAGCCGCAATGTGAGCAGCTGACCCTTCTTCCCCGGCCATGCATCGTGGAGAAGGAATGGCACTCGGGACAAAGATAGAAGAGCCTTTCGCTTCCCTCTGCCATGTGGGCACCCTCGTATGGAATCTTCGCCCCCTCCTGCCAGTCGTCCGTCGAGAAGCTGAGGCAGTCCTTCGTGACCTGTGACAGCTCGCCCAGGCTCATCGATGAGATCTCCTCACTACCCAGAACGCGCACGACGCTGACGTGGATCGGCCCCTTGCGCTCGACATCGCTCCAGCGCGGCTTGTTGAGGAAGCCGCCTTCGATGTGGACGAAGACGACAGGGACCTTGAAGACGCGCAGCAGCTTTGCCGTCGCCTTCGTGATGTCCATCATCTCGCCATCCCAGCTGCGCGTCCCCTCAGGGAAGAGGCCGACGATGCCGCCCTTCTTCAGCGCATTTCCGATGCTGCGGATCGTGCCCAGGTCGCTTCGTCCCTGGACCTTGGCGATGGAGCCAACGAGACGGCGCAGCAGGAAGCCCACCGCCTTCATTTTGAAGAGGTAGCTTCCGGCGACCCAGCGGATCGTGTAGGGATAGACTGCACTGATGAGGAAGGGATCGAGCGTGTGGGTGTGGTTGGCCAGCACAAGCGCTGGCCCCTCGATCGGCAGGACGGCGTCAATCCCGCTCGCCGACAGCTTGTAGCGGCGCGTCAGATGACGGCCGTAGGTCGCCTTCAGGAATCTGAAGGCAGGTGTAAGAGCATGCTTTCCCATCAGGGGCAATTCTATTGTGCCGGCTTTTTCGTAAGCAAGCGTGATTGGCTTGAAGAGGAAAAATGTTCAGGAAAAAGCGGATTCGTGCTGTGGATTTTACTGCAAATTCACGTGAAGCGGGGCCAGGAAAGGCCTGACCCAGCCCTTCTCAGAAGTCCTCTCCCAGGACTTCGTCTACGATTGCGACCGCCTTGTCGATGTCGGCAGTGCTTGCCACAAGGGGCGGGACGAAGCGCAGGACAGTATAGCCTGCGGAAGTCACGAGGAGGCCCTTCGACATGCACTTCTCCACTACGGTCCTGACACTGACGCTGAGGTCCAGAGCTTGCATGAAGCCCAGTCCTCTGACGTCCACCACCTTGTCGGGATGCCTTCCTTTGAGCTCCTCAAGCTTCCCCCTGAAGTATCTGCCCTTCACGTCGACTTCAGCCGACAGGGCCTCGAGCTTCGAGAGCACGACTTCGGCGAGGGCCGCAGCCGCGACGTTGCCGCCGAAGGTGGAGGCGTGGTCGCCGGGGCTGAAGACGCCCTGGGCCCTCTCGAAGGCGAGGGTCGCACCCATTGGAAGTCCACCACCAAGGGCCTTGGCCAGGCTCAGGACGTCAGGCTGGACGCCGTAGTGCTGGAAGCAGAAGGGACGGCCGGTGCGTCCCATGCCGCACTGGACCTCGTCGAAGACAAGGAGGGCGTCATGCTCGTCGCACAGCTTCCTCAAACCTTCGAGGAAGGACTGCTCGGCCACAATGATGCCGCCTTCCCCTTGCAAGGGTTCGACGAAGATGGCCGCGATGGAATCGTCCATCAGGGCCTCGACCGAGGCAAGGTCGTTGTAGTCGGCGTACAGGACGTCGGGGACCATGGGAGCAAAGCCCTTGTGGTACTTCTCCTGCCCTGTGAGCGTGACGGCGCCGTAGGTGCGTCCGTGGAAGGAATGGTTGAATGAGATGATGCGCGTCTTTCCCTTGGCGCTGCCGCGCTTGCGCGCCAGCTTGAGCGCCGCCTCGTTGGCCTCGGCGCCGCTGTTGCAGAAGAAGACCTGCTTCGAGCCGGCGAGCCTGTTGAGGAGCGAGGCCGCATTGACGGCATGTCTGTTGTAGTAGAGGTTCGATGTATGGAGCACGCCGTCCTCGACGACCTTCAGCAAGGCTTCCTTCTCATCCTCGTCGCCATAGCCCAGGGCGTTGACCGCGATGCCGGCGACGAAGTCGAGATAGGATGCGCCATCCTCGTCCCAGAGCACAGTCCCCTTGCCATGGCTGATGGCTATCGGGTATTGCGCATAGTTGTCCATATAGTTGGCCTTCGCGAGGGCCACGATCTGCTCATTTGTCATTCGCACTCCTCCTTTCCGGCACCACCATGGTGCCGACTCCACTTGCCGTGAAGATCTCGAGCAGCATCGAGTGCGGCAGGCGCCCGTCCAGGACGTGGACCGTCTTCACACCGCGCTCGAGCGCATCGATGCAGCACTCCGTCTTGGGAATCATGCCACCCTTGATCGTCCCGTCCTCGATCAGCCCCATCGCCTCGGCGACGTTCATCCTCCGGATGATGGACGAGGGGTCGTCCTTGTCGCGGAGGATGCCCTCGACATCCGTCAGGAAGACGAGCTTCTGGGCCTCGAGGGCGCCTGCGATGGCGCTGGCCGCATAGTCTGCGTTGATGTTGTAGGTCTGCGAGTAGGCGTCGACGCCCACCGGGCTGATGACAGGCACGTAGCCCGAGTCGAGCAGGGTGCTCAGCAGGTGGATGTCGACCTTCTCGATCTCACCGACGAAGCCGATGTCACGGCCGTTGTCGAAGAGCTTCTTGTGCACGACCAGCGTATGTCCGTCCTTGCCGCTGATGCCGCACGACTGGATGCCTACCGCCTCGAGGTTCTCCACAAGGCTCTTGCCTATCGAGCCGGAGAGGACCATTTCGGCGACCGAGGCGGTCTCGCTGTCCGTGACGCGCAGTCCATCGACGAACTCCGTCTTCTTGCCAAGCCTCTCCAGTAGAGAACTGATCTCCTTGCCTCCCCCATGGACGACGACGGGACGCAATCCTATGTACTTCAGCAAGGCGATGTCCCTGATGACGGACTTCTTGAGCTTCTCGTCCACCATCGCGGAGCCGCCGTACTTGACGACGACAGTCGAACCGGTGAAGGTCCTTATGTATGGTATGGCCTCTATCAGGACATTGGCCTTGTCCATGGCGCTTTCGTACATCATCTAGCTCCTGTAGTCCCCGTTGATCTTCACGTAGTCGTATGTGAGGTCGCATCCCCAGGCCACAGCCTCTCCATCTCCCTGGTGGCAGTCGGCCAGGACGGCGACCTCCTTCTCCAGTAGGATGGCCTTGGCCTCATCCTCGTCGAATGGAAGCGGTACGCCGCCCTCGAGCACCCTGATCTTCCCCTTGGCGGAGATGAAGTCCAGATCGACAAGATCAGGATTGAAGGAGGCGCCGCTGTAGCCCATGGCGCACAGGATGCGTCCCCAGTTGGCATCGGCTCCGAAGAAGGCAGCCTTGACGAGGGAGGACGAGATCACAGCGCGGGCGAGCGTCCTCGCGTCGGCCTTGCTCGATGCTCCGGTGACGCGCATCTCGATGAAGCGGCTTGCTCCCTCACCGTCCTTGACGATCTGGCGCGCCAGCTCGCCGAGGACCTGGTCGAAGGCGGCGGCGAAGGCCGCATAGGCCGTGCTGCCCTCCTCGATCTCGCCACAGCCGCTGGCGCCGTTGGCAAGGACGATGACGGAATCGTTGGTCGACGTGTCGCCGTCGACCGAGATCATGTTGAAGCTGTCACAGATTCCCTTGCCGAGGAGCTTCTGCAAGGCCTCGTGGCCGATGGTGGCGTCCGTGATGATGAAGCACAGCATCGTCGCCATGTTGGGGTGGATCATGCCTGAACCCTTGGCCATCCCTGATATCGTGACGGACTTTCCGTCGATCTCGACCTCGACCGAGGCCAGCTTCGTCTTCGTATCCGTCGTCAGAATGGCCTCGGCCGCAGGAATCGGGTCGTCGCCAAGGCTTGTGGCGAGCTCCTTGATGCCTCCCTCTATCCTCTCCATGTCCAGAGGCACTCCGATGACTCCAGTCGAGGAGACGAAGACGGCGTCTTCCGGGATGTCCAGCTCATGGGCGATGAGGGCTGCGCTGTGGCCAGCGTCCTCGAGGCCCCTGGTTCCGGTGCATGCGTTGGCGTTCCCGCTGTTGACGAGGATGGCCTGGGCCTTGCCGCCCTTGAGGATTCCCATGTCGTAGATGACGGGAGCCGCCTTGACGACGTTGGTCGTGAATGCGGCGGCGCTTGTGGCCATCCTGTCGCTGACGATCAGGGCCATGTCCTTCTTCCTCTTCTTCAGACCGGCGTGTATGCCGGCATAGCTGTATCCCACTGGGTTCAGGAAGCGTCCTTCCATATCGAATAATCTCCTATACCACCGCACCCGGCACGAGGCCGAGCCCTTCGGCCTCATCGAAGCCGAAGACGATGTTCATGTTCTGCACGGCCTGACCGGCCGCACCCTTCACAAGGTTGTCCAGGGCGCCCATCGCGACGATGTTGCCTGTACGCTTGTCGATCTTCCAGCCGATGTCGACATAGTTGCTTCCCGCGACGAAACGGGTCTCGGGCGGCGTGTCGACCAGGCGGATGAAGCGCTCATCGCCATAGGCTTCCTTGTATGCGTCCTCCACTTCCTCCTCACCCACGCCCGGCTCGAGGTGGGCATAGCATGTCGCCAGGATGCCACGGTCCATCGGGATGAGATGCGGTGTGAACTGGAGCGTCACAGGACAGCCTGCCGCGAGCGAGAGTTCCTGCTCGATCTCGGGCGTGTGGCGGTGCGATGCGATGCTGTAGGCCTTGACGCTCTCGTTGACCTCGCAGTAGAGGGAAGCCGTCTTGGCTCCCCTTCCCGCTCCGCTCGTACCGCTCTTGGCGTCGATGATGATCCCTTCCTTCTTCACGAGTCCCGCCTTCACCAGCGGGTAGAGCGTGAGGATGGAGCATGTCGTGTAGCATCCGGGGTTGGCAATGAGGCGCGATGAGGCTATCTGGCTGCGGTGCAGCTCGCAAAGCCCGTAGACGGCCTTGGCAAGCAGACTTCTTGACCTGTGCTCGACCTTGTACCAGGCTTCATAGGTGTCGACGTCGTGGAGGCGGAAGTCGGCTCCCAGGTCGATGACGACAGCCTTCGAGAGGATCTCGTCCGTCACGAGGCCGCTTGCGAAGCCATGCGGCAGGGCGAGGAAGACGACGTCGGCCACATCGGCCGCCTTTTCGATGTCGTCCTCGCTGAGCGTGAGGTCACACACTCCCCTCATCATGGGATAGACCTCGCTGAAAGGCCTTCCTGCATATGAATGTGATGCAAGAAGGCTGAGCGCCACTCCACTGTGGCGTGACAGGAGCCTCACGAGCTCGCTGCCGGCGTAGCCTGTGGCTCCCAAAATGGCGACCTTTATCATGATTCACCTCTGTGGATGGAATAATATACAGAAATTCGGCATTATGAACAGGCCTTTTGCATAAATTTTCCAAAATGATGCATACGGTTGAACAATAAGAAACACTGCGGAAGGAGAAAGCCGACCGCAGTGTCTCTCTTTTTTTCCAAGCCGGAAGCTTAGAAGTAGTAGTAGGTACCGACCGTCACATAGCCGCTCTCGGCATCGGTGAAGTCGTCGAAGCCGAGCTTTGCATAGAGGTGCAGGTCAAGCAGGGCGGCGTCGACGGAGACGCTGGCGCCGGTGGTGAAGGCCTCAGCCATGTTGTTCAGCGCGACCTCAGCTCCGAAGGAGAGGGGTACGACGATGTCGGCAAGGTCGTAGGAAGCGCCGATGTAGAGGTTGTGCTGGTTGTCGGCGATGAAAAGACCAGTCTCCTCATCGGTGTTCTCAACATCGTTGTAGTACTCGTACTCGACATAGGCACCGACAGGGCCATAGCCACCGGTCAGGTCGGCCATGAAGTGGGAGTTGTCGGCGGCGTTGTCGATGTTGGCGACGTAGCTGGCGGACACGGCGAGGTCGAAGTCGAGGTCGAAGAGCGTTCCGAACTCGGCGATGGCGCTGACTTGGAAGTCCTGGGCCTTCTCACCGACGCTGATGCCGTAGGCGATGTTGGCCCTGACACCCTCGACAGGCTGGGTCCTCAGCTCGAGGAGGCCAGCTCCACTACCACCGTTGACAGGAAGGGCACCGTAGGCGAAGACCTGGACAAGGTCGCCATAGGCGAACTTGGAACCGAAGGGGTACTGGGTTCTGGCGGCGCCGAGATCGATCTCGTCGTCGATTCCATGGCTGTCACCGTAGGCGTAGTCGGCGTCTGAGCTGAAGCTCTGGTTACCGGCATAGAGCTCGATGGCGACAGGCATCTCCATGGTGAACATGGTGTTGAGGATGTTGGACAGGTTGATCGTACCCGTCATGGCGATACCGCTACCGCGGACGATGGAACCACCAGCGACATCCGCTTCGCTCCTGACATCCAGGCTGATGTACTCGTTTCCACCCTTCAGGTAGAAGAAGCCGGCATAAGGAGCGCTGTTGTCGCCATCGACGGCCGTCAGTTCCGTCGTGCCATCGAAACCGAAGGTGTAGCCTACATCAAAGTTGCCGCTGAAGGTGAAGTCTGCGAAGGCCACACCGGCGGTCAGGAGTGCAATGAGCAGGACAGAGAGGATCCGTTTTTTCATTTTCCTTTTTTCTCCATTCTTTTGAAAGATTTTGGCCTTATTGTCCCCCTGTCCCTTGTATGGCTTATGGAAGGCAAGGAGGCTTGGCGTGTTTGTTCAGTCGAGAAATGTGAAGAATGTGTACCTGTCTCCATATTCAGCGCCTCGCCAAGGCAAACAAAGGGACCAGATGTCTCCACCTGGCCCCAGAGAACGAAAAAGGACAAGCCTTCAGTCTTTCACGGGCTTTGCCGAGAAGCAGTAGCCGTAGCCGCGCACGGTCTCGATCCAGGCCTTGCCGTCGGCGCCAAGCTTGCTCCTGATGTTCTTGATGTGGGTGTCCACCACCCTGTCGTAGCTCTCCGAGAGGTAGCCGAAGCAGCTCTCCATGATCTGGATGCGTGAAAGCACGGAGTTCGTGTTGTCGACGAGCAGGGAGAAGATCTTCCACTCCGAGACGGTCAGAGGAATGTCCTGGTCGTCCAGAATGACCTTGTGGGCCTGGCGATCGATGGTCAGCGTTCCCTTGCCGTTTACGAAGGTGGCACGCGAGGCCGTCGGCTCGCCCATTCCGGTGCGCTTGATGCACGCCAGGACGCGCAGCGAGATCACCTTGTAGCTGAATGGGGCGGTCAGATAGTCGTCACAGCCCAGCTCGAAGGCCATGATCCTGTCGCTCTCATCCCCTCGGGAGGCCAGGATGATGATTGGAATCTGGGTCTTCTCCCTCAGCGTCTTCAGCAGGGAGAAACCCTTGACGATGTCGTCGGCGAGGCAGAGAATGATGAGGTCGACCTGCTCCTGGTGGAGGGCCGTGACCAGGCGGCTCTGGTTGTCGCATTGGATTATGTTGATGTCAGCCAGCGAGAGGTAGCTCGACATTGATGTCGCCACCGGGTCATCGAGCTTGCTGTTTACTAAAACCGTGCTCATGTGGAGAAGATTGTCCACACAGGCCCCGCTCAGCAAGCCGCATCGTGAAGAAAACACACTTCGACAGCAAACCTGAGGGAAAGAAACAAGAAAAAACAGACAAACATCACAAAAGTCCGTCCATTTTGAACTTCTCGTCAAAATTGGTGGTCGTCTTTTGCATCCTTTGCAAGTACCTCAGGCCTTCAGGAAGGCTCCCGTAAGGCTTTGTGGACAGGCCACGACGTCCTCGACAGTACCGCTCACGACGATCCGACCGCCCTCCTGGCCTCCATGCGGGCCCATGTCTATGATATGGTCCGCGTTGGCGATCATGTCCAGGTCGTGCTCGATGACGACGACTGTGGCCCCACGGTCGATGAGGCTCTGGAAGACTGCGACAAGCTGCCTGACGTCCAGCGGATGCAGGCCTATCGTCGGCTCGTCGAAGACGAAGAGGCTGCCCTCCTGGCCGCTTCTCAGCTCGCTTGCCAGCTTGAGGCGCTGGGCCTCGCCTCCGCTCAGTCCCGGCGTCTCTTCACCCAGCGTCAGATAGCCAAGACCCAGGTCCTTGAGCACGGCCAGGCGCGATGCTATGAGCTTGTGCCCACAAAGGACCTCGAGGCAGTCCTCGACGTCCATCCTCATCAGCTGGGGCAGGCTGTGGCCAGATGGGAGCGTCACCTTTTCCGCCAGCTTCGAGTAGCGCGAGCCGTGGCAGTCTGGACAGGTGATCTCGACGTCGGGCAGGAACTGGACATCGAGGCTGATTGTGCCCGTTCCGTCGCAGCCTGAGCAGCGCAATGAACCTGTGTTGTAGGAGAAGTCGCCCGCCTTGAGGCCAAGCTCCTTGGCCATGGGCTGGCGGGCGAAGAGCTTGCGCAGCTCGTCATGTACGTCCGAGTAGGTGGCGACAGTGCTCCTGACGTTGACGCCTATCGGGCTGGCGTCGATCAGCTTGACGCTCGTGATGCCCGCCGGATCGACGGACAGGACGTGGGACGGAAGGGCCTTGCCTCCAATGGCCGCCTCGAGGCCTGGCACGAGGCTTTCGAGGACCATAGTCGTCTTGCCCGATCCGGAGACGCCGGTGACGACTGTGAGGCGGCCTTTTGGAATGGCGACATCGAGACCCTTCACAGTGTGGATGGGACCGGTGCGCATGCGTATCGTGCCCTTGCTGAAGGTCTCCTGTCTGGCACAGCGTTTCCTCACGACGACATTGGCATTGCCGGAAAGGAAGGGACCGATCAGGGAGGCGGGATCGGCGATGACCTCATCCAGCGGTCCCTGGCAGATGATCTGCCCACCCTTGGCTCCGCTGCCCGGCCCGATCTCGATCAGGTGGTCGGCGGCCGAGAGGATCTGGCAGTCGTGGTCCACGAGGACGACGGAGTTGCCGTCGGCGACGAGGTCCTTCATGACGGCCTTGAGGCCTTCGATGTTCGCCGGATGGAGGCCGATCGAGGGCTCGTCGAGCACGTAGAGGACGCCCGTCGTCCGGTTGCGCACCGCACGGGCGAGCTGCATGCGCTGCCTCTCGCCTGTCGAGAGCGTCGAGGAGGCACGGTCCAACGTCAGGTAGCCCAGGCCCAGGTCGATCAGGCGTCGCGCGTTGTCGAGGAAGGATGCGGCTATGCTCTGGGCCATGGGGCGCATCTCATCAGGCACCCAGTCGGCCACGCTGCCCACCCAGTCCACGAGCTGGGACAGCGTCATGCGGCACACTTCATCCAGCGACAGCCCCATGACCTTCGGCAGCCTGGCCTCCCGGCTCAGTCGGGAGCCGTGGCACTCGGGGCAGACCTCCTCCTTGAGGAACTTCTCCACCCTCTTCATCCCGCTCTCGTCCTTGACCTTGGCCAGCGCGTTCTCGACTGTATAGACGGCATTGTAGTAGGTGAAGTCCAGCTCTCCCGCCTGGTTGGACTTCTTGTTGTGGTAGAAGATGTGCTTCTTCTCGGCAGGGCCGTGGAGGACGATGTCCTTCTCCCTGTCGCTGAGATCTCGGTAGGGCACATTCGTGCGCACGCCCATCTCGCGGCACACGTCGACCATGAGGGACCACATCAGGCTGTTCCAGGGGGCGACGGCCCCCTCCTCTATCGTCAAGGACTCGTCCGGGACCAGGGTCGACTCGTCGACGGTGCGCACGATGCCCGTGCCTGAGCAGCGGCGGCAGGCACCGCGGCTGTTGAAGGCCAGGTCCTCGGCTCCGGGAGCGTGGACCTCCTCGCCGCATACAGGGCAGACGATGGGCTTCTCGGCCGCGACGAGCATGGTCGGCTCATGGTAGTGGCCATTGGGACAGGGGTGGCATGCAAGGCGGGAGAACATGAGGCGCAGACTGTTGAGGAGCTCGGTGCCGGTTCCGAAGGTGCTCCTTATACCTGGCATGGCAGGCCGCTGGCGCAATGCGAGCGCGGCGGGGATGTAGCGCACCTCGTCGACGTCGGCCTTCTCGGCCAGGCTCATCCGCCGGCGCGTGTACGTGGACAGCGACTCGAGGTAGCGCCTCGAGCCTTCCGAATAGAGGACGCCAAGGGCGAGGGACGACTTGCCCGAGCCGGAGACGCCTGCCAGAGCGACGATACGCCCAAGCGGGATGTCTACATCGATGTCCTTCAGATTGTGGACACGCGCACCACGTACGAGGATCTTGTCAGCCATTGCATGAAGGATTCTAGCGATTTTCCGCCAGCTCTTGAAGAGGACAGGAAGGAGAGCTATCGTCATGGCATGATAGACCTCCATTGCGATACGCTGCTCAGAATCTGGGAGGATGGTGGACATAACAGCCTCGCCTCAAACCCCTACAGTGTGGACCTCGACGGCCTCGAGAAGGCAGGCGCCCTGGCCCAGTGCTTCGCCATATTCACGCCTCCTGAAGGCGACAGATGGGCGACGATGCGCGCCTTGCACGACATCTTCGTTCGCGAGATGGAAGTGAATGCTGGGCGCATCAGCCAAGCCTATGATGCGGCCGACATAGCCAGCCGAAGACTCTCGGCCATCCTGACGATCGAGGACATGGGCGCAACGGAGGCCAAGGAGGAGAGGATCGACGAAGTCCTCTCCTGGTCACCGCGCATCATCTCGCTGGTATGGAACAACGAGAACGCCTTCGCCTGCCCCAACTCACCTGACCCCCAGCTGATGGCAAAGGGTCTGAAGAAGGCCGGCCATGAGCTCATCGAGCGCATGGGAGGGCACAGGATGGTCCTCGACGTCTCCCACCTGAGCGACGGCGGCTTCTGGGAGGTAATGGACCACGAGGAGGTCATGGTCGTCGCGACCCACTCCAATGCGAGGGCCGTCACCGCCCACCCCAGGAACCTCACAGATGCCATGATCCGGGCCATAGCCGAGCGTGGCGGTGTCGTCGGACTTAACTTCTGCCCGGCCTTCCTCACCACCTGGAGCGAGGGGACGAGGATGGAGGACGAAGTCAGCAGAATCGACGACATGGTCCGCCACATCATGCACATCCGCCGTGTCGGAGGCGATGGAGTCATCGCGCTGGGAAGCGACTTCGACGGAATCGGAGGCCAGCTCGAGATCGCGCACAGCGACGAGGTCCACAAGCTCTTCGAAGCCCTGGAGAAGGCGGGACTTCCGCCATCAAGTGTGGATAAGCTGGCAAAAGGCAACGCGCTGCGCGTCCTCGCCTAGGACCAGAGCCCATAGATGGACGCGCCGCAATGTGGGCAGCGTCCATCGAAGGCCATCCGCTCAAGCACCTTGCCACAGCTGGGGCAGCGCATGGGCACAGGGTACATTGTATTACCCTTATATATGTGCGGGATGTTCCCCTCTGAAGCGACTGCGTAGAGCCTGTCGAGGCACTCCTCGCCCGTCGCCTGGCATCTTGCCATGCGCCGTCTGGGGAAGAAGCGTGTGAGGTGCCAGACTTTCACACCCGCCTCTTCCAGAAGTCCACTGAGGCGGCGGACCATGGCTTCGTCATGGATTCCTTCGATCAGCATCGTCGTCACTTCCAGATGGGCGCCGTGGGCGGCGATCCTTCCGATTGCGTCCAGCACTGGAGCCATCGAGGCATGGCACACATTCCTGTAGAAATCCTCGTCACCCTTGAGGTCGATGTTGTATGCGTCGATGAGGGGCAAGAGGCGCTCCAGGGAAGCCTGGCTGAAGGCTCCGTTCGTGACCATGACAGTCCTCAGCCCAGCCTCATGGGCCGCCTCGGCGACGGGGATCATGTAGTCCTGCCAGACGAGGGGCTCTGTGTATGTGAAGCTGATGGAAGGCAGATCCTTTTCCAGGGCGAGGGTGACGATGGAGGGCGGGGAGGCCTCCTCTCCCGCAACGAGGGCCTTCGCGATGTCGGCGTTCTGACAGAAGTCGCAGTCGAAGGAGCAGCCGCACTGGGCCAGTGAGAGCGTCAGACTTCCTGGCAGGAAATGGTGGAGGGGCTTCTTCTCGACAGGGTCGATGGCGAGCGCGGCGAGCCTGTGGCCCTGGAGGGACCTTATGGCGCCGCCACGGTTCACCCTGACTGCGCACCAGCCGCGCCCCGATGGCGGGATCTCGCACTGCCGGAAGCAGAAGTCACACTTCACTGAAAACCTCGCTCGTAAATGTCTGGAAGAGGGCATCAGGGCTCTTCCAGGCGTCGGGAGGAAGGCCCGCCTTGCGGCTCAGGGCGGCAAGCTCCTCCTCCTTCGACCAGCCGGTCTCGAGCGCGACCTCGGGAAGGAAGACGGCCCGTCGTGAACCTAGGGTCATCAGGATGCCGTCCCGGCCGAGGACGAAGTCGTCCAGACTCCCGATCGTCTCCATCGCGGAAAGTACCGACACTTTGACAGTGACCTTGGCCAGCTCGTCCTCCCCAAGCGGTGGGAAGCGCCAGTCGCTGAAGGCGGCCTCTCTGGCCAGCGTGTAGACCTGGCGGTAGAGGCTTTCGACGCCTTGCATGTAGCCAATGCATCCACGAAGCGCGCCATCCTCCTCAAGCGTCACGAAGGCGCCGTGCATGCCACCCTTGTCAGGCAGCTGGCGGCTGCGGCCGAGGAAGTGGTCCTCGAGGCTTTCCCTGGCCAGGGCCACAAGCTCCCGGCCATCATATGAAGTGTCCAATACTACCTCCCCAGCCTATGGCAACGTAGGAGACGAAGTCCTCGTCCCCCTCGCCGAGTATGGAAGCCGAATCGTCGCTTCCAAGGATCCTCCCCTCAAGGCCACGTTGCTTCGCAATGAGGGCCGTGGCCATGGCGCCCACGATGCCGCACACAGTCGTCTCCTCATGATGGGGAAAGACGGAGTCGACCTCACCGCGCGCAAGCTGTACAGCGAGGGACAGGTCATGCTTCCTGACTTCCTCCAGCGCTCCCCTGTGGCCGTAGGGCTGGTAGCCGAAGCGCGCTCCATAATGTGTGAAGTCGCTCGAGGCGACCAGGGCAGTCCTGCCGTCCAGCTGGTCGCAGAGCACATCCTCAAAAGCAAGCAGGCTGTCATAGGATGAAGCGCGCCCAAGGACGAGGAAGGAGACTTCCAGTCCTCCCCTCGCCTTGACGAAGGGCAGGAAGACCTCGAGGCCGTGCTCCTTCGCGATGACGCTGTCGTCGACGATGGCCGAGGCGATGTGCATCGGCCGTACGGCAACCTCTCCCAAAGGCGTCTGTGCGCTCGTGAATGATGAGGTGACGACCATGTCCTCCCCCAGAGCGTAGTAGTGCGATGGGCTGACGATGAGAAGGCGCTCGACGCTCACGTCCAGGCTGTCGAAGAAGAGCCTGGTCAGGCGGGCGCTGAACATGAGGCCCGCATGGGGGAGCACGCCAGCGACGAGATCTCCACTACCCCGTCCGCTGCCTGTCAGCTCCAGGAGCCGGTCCTCATCGGCCGGATACCAGCTTCCGGCAAGCCTTGCACGTCTCATCATGACTAAATCATAGCGCCAAAATGCAAAACAGAGGGGTGGAAAGTCGGAAACATCATCATTTGTGGTCAGTAAGGTCAGTAATGTACTAAAATATTAGAAAAACAATTGCGCTAGGTAAAATCATACGATTATAATGAGCCTTAGCATCGCAAACGCGATGGACACACTGTAAAACACAAAATTGGCGGAAAGAATGAAGAAAGTTGTAGCTTTGCTTCTCATTGCAGCCGCCATCATCGTACCTGTCTTCGCACAGGGCGGAACCGAGTCCGCAGGACCGGTCACGCTGGTCCTCTCCGAGGTCCACGCTGAAGGTTACCCGACGACCCTCGCCGACTACAGGTTCGCCGAGCTCGTCAACGAGAGGACCGAGGGAAGGGTCACGATCGACGTCTACTCCGGCGGTACGCTCTATGGTGAGGAGACCGGCTCCATCGAGGCTCTCCAGATTGGCGACCTCGACTTCGCCCGCGTTTCCGCTTCTCCCGTCGCATCCTACGTTCCTTCGCTGAACGTCATCCAGCTGCCCTACCTCTACAGGGACGGCGACCACATGTGGCAGGTCCTCAACGGCCCCATCGGACAGCAGATGCTCGACGAGATCCAGGCTTCCGGTTCCGGCCTTGTCGGTCTGTGCTACTATGACGCCGGCGCCAGGAACTTCTACACCACCAAGCCCGTCCAGTCCGTCGCAGACATGGCCGGCCTCAAGATCAGGCTTCAGAACAACGCCATGATGGTCGAGATGGTCGAGCTGCTCGGTGGCAACGGCGTCACCGGAATCGGACCCAACGAGGTCTATTCCGCCATCAGCCAGGGCACGATCGACGGTGCCGAGAACAACTGGCCGACCTACGAGTCCATGGGCGACTACGAGGCTGCTCCCTACTTCATCCTCGATGGCCACACCAGGGTTCCCGAGATCCTGCTCGCCAGCGAGAACGTGATCAACAAGGTCAGCGCCGAGGACTGGGAGATCATCAAGGAGTGCGCCAAGGAGACCCAGGACTACGAGATCGAGCAGTGGGCACTGCGCGAGGAGTCTTCCCGTGAGAAGGTCGTCGCCGCCGGCGTCACCGTCTACGAGCCCACCGCCGAGGAGATCCAGGAGTTCCAGGACCGCATGGCTCCCATCTACGAGGAGTACGGTGCCGGTTACGAGGACATGATCCAGGAGATCATCAACACTGGTCTTTGAGATCTGCCCTAGGCGACAATGATGTTCAAGGGGAGAGGCGACTCTCCCCTTCATCGGTTTTTGATATGGAGGAGAAATTATGAGTTCTGGCAATGGAAAGGGGAGACAATACCTCCTCGAAAACAAGCTCATGATCAACAAGGCCGACTACCCGAATGGCAAGGTGCCCTTCAAGGCATACATCATTCTGGTGAACCATTGGTGCCATAAGATCATGCTTACAATCGCCCAGATCGCCGTAGTCATCATGCTGTGCACCGTCTTCATGAACGTCGTGCTCCGCTTCTGCTTCAACTCCGGCATCGCATGGGCGGAAGAGGTGCCCAGGCTTCTGGTCACGCTCTTCACCTTCCTGGCCTGCGCCATCGGCGTCAGGGACCACATGCACATTTCCGTCACGATCATCTACAACAGGTTCAAGAAGGGCGGAATCGCAAGAAAGATCATGGACTATCTGGCAGACATCGCCACCCTTTTTTGCGGCATTCTGCTGATGTACTATGGAATCAAATACGTCGTCACGCTGCGCCCCGGCTTCCTGCCCATGACCGGCTGGCCCACCTGGATACAGTACATCCCGGCCCCGCTGGGAGGCTTCCTGATGACCTTCGACTCTCTCCTCTTCCTCTTCGGCATCCTGGATCCGAACGACCTGCTCTACTCCGAGCCCGAGGTCGACTACCAGGAGCTGCTGAAGCAGCAGCAGGCTGAGCTCGCCGCACAAGGAGGAAAGAACTGATGATCTCAATGAATCTACTTGCAGGAATCATCCTGATCGGAGGATTCTTCCTCCTCATGATGTTCAAGGTGCCCGTCACCTTCGCGATGCTGATCTCGACCTTCCTGTCGATGCTGTGCATCCCGGGAACCAACCCGACCACGATGGTCAGGATGATGATCGATGGCGTCAACAACTTCACGATGCTCGCCATCCCCTTCTTCATCGTCATGGGCGAGATCATGGCGGCCGGTGAGATCTCCGACAAGATCGTCGACCTGGCCAACCTGGCCGTCGGACGCTTCCGCGGTGGTCTTGCCTACGTCAACTGTCTCGACTCCATGTTCTTCGGAGGCATCTCCGGATCCGCCGTCGCCGACGTCTCGTCCCTCGGTTCCGTCGTCATCCCGATGATGGAGAAGCAGGGCTACGACAGGGAGTTCACCGTCGGCCTCACGGTCACGACCGCCTGCCAGGGCGTTCTGATTCCGCCTTCACACAACATGGTCATCTACGCCCTCGCCGCTGGTGGTGGTGTCTCGATCGGACAGCTCTTCTACGCCGGCTTCGTCCCCGGAATCGGCCTCGGCCTGGGCTTCATGCTCATCTGCTTCTTCCTTGGCAAGAAGTACAACTTCCCCAAGGGCGAGAAGATGTTCAAGAACGACAAGGTCCGCTGGATCAGGTTCCGCGGCCATGACAAGAACAAGTCCGCCTTCTACGCGAAGGGCAACCCCGAGTCCTGGTTCGTACTCGGCACTCCCGCCTTCGACATCGAGATGGGCAAGGCCATGCGCACCCTCTGTGTCGCCATCCTGCCGATGTTCACCCTGATCATCATCCTGGTCGGAACCGGTGCCGGTGTCTTCACTGCGACCGAGAGCTCGGCTGTCGCCTGCTTCTACACCTTCATCCTGACCTACTTCATCTTCAGGACGGACAAGATCAGGAACTTCGGCAAGGTCATCAGGAACTCCCTGAAGACTCTGGCCGTCGTCCTTACCCTGATCGCCTCCGCGAAGGCCTTCGCCTACATGATGACCAGGCTGAGGATCCCCGCAGCCATCACGAACGGCCTGATCGGCGTCACCGACAACCCTGTCGCCCTGCTGCTGATCATCAACGTGATCCTGCTCGTCCTCGGATGCTTCATGGACATGGCCCCGCTGATCATGATCATGACCCCGATCCTGCTGCCCGTCGTCACGGAGCTGGGAATGAGCACGGTCCACTTCGGAATCGTCCTCATCTTCAACCTGGCCATCGGCCTGTGCACCCCGCCTGTCGGCTCGGCGCTCTTCGTCGGCTGTGCCGTCGGAAAGACGACGATCGAGGCCGCATCCAAGAAGATGCTCCCCCTCTTCGCCGTCATGCTCGTCGGCCTCATGCTGGTCACCTACATCCCCTTCTTCCTCAGGCCCGCACTCTTCGGCTATTGATTGAAAGCAAGGTAAACTCTCTAAAGGCTGGCACCACGCCAGCCTTCTTCTTTTGTCCACAGCCATCTTCCCGCCTCATGCAAAAGGCAAAGCAGAGGAAAGAGACGATAAAGACGCTTCACATTGGGTCGACTTGCCGCGATGAGCGTGTACACTCAAGCATCAAAGCAATGTGATGAACTGCTTTGAAAGCAGACCTTCCTACCCTTCCAGTTCCATTCCAGGCTACGCTGTCATGTCTTCCTCAGAGCCATCGAGTCATTCGTCATAAAAGCCTGGATGCATCCGGTGGAAACGATTCGAGGCCACCATCAGGCGGCCTCGAAATCATGTCATTGGACGTTTTCCTGTCAGCACTCCACAGTGCGTGCCGTCTCGAAGTCGTCCAGAATCTCTTTGTCAGGCTCCTTCGTCAGAAGGGAGACGACGACGATGAAGATGCATGAGACGAGGAAGGCGGGCAGCAGCTCATAGATGCCGAAGATGCCTCCCAAGGGTTTGACCAGGTAGTTCCAGACGAAGACCATGATGCCTCCGGAGAGCATGCCTGCCACAGCCCCTGCCCTCGTCGTCCGCTTCCAGAAGAGGGAGAAGAGCATCAGGGGACCGAAGGTCGCTCCGAAGCCTGCCCAGGCGAAGGAGACGATCGTGAAGATGACGCTGTCCTCGTCCAGGGCTATCACGGCACCGATCAGGGCGATGACGATCAGAGTGACGCGGGAGACGACCATGACCTGGCTGTCGTTGGCCTTGCGGTGGAAGACGCCCTGGAAAAGGTTCTTCGAGAAGGCGCTGGCGGCGATCAGGAGGTAGGAGTCGGAACTCGATATCGTGGCGGCGAGGATGCCTGCCATGACGAGGCCGGCGAAAAGGGGATGCATCAGCGTGCTTGCGATGTAGGAGAAGATGTTCTCCGCATCCGAGGCCGTCGGGAAGGCTGTCGGAGCGTAGGCGCGACCGACCAGGCCGATCGTGACGGCGGCCAGGAGGCTGATGACGACCCAGACTGTGGCGACGCGGCGGCTCTTGGTGAGTTCGTCCGCCTTGCGGATCGCCATGAAGCGCAGCAGGACCTGGGGCATGCCGAAGTAGCCGAGGCCCCAGGCGAGCATGGAGACGACGTTCAGCAGCGGATAAGCCTGGGCCTCGTTGAAGAGGGGCACGCCGCCGTTGACGATCTGGTTGCCCGCCTCGTCGAGTGCGGGAGATGCAGTCTGGAAGAACTCCAGGAAGCCGGGAATCGAGCCTATGTTCTCCATGACCTGGCCGAGACCTCCCGCCGCAATGACTCCAGCAGTGAGCGAGATGACCAGGGCGAGGATCATGACGATGGCTTGCATGAAGTCGCTGACGGACTCGGCGAGGAAGCCGCCGAGGAAGGTGTAGAGGACGACGAAGAAGACGCCGCAGAGCATCATGAGGCGGTAGTCGGCTCCGAAGATGGAGGAGAAGAGCTTGCCGCAGGTGACGAAGCAGCTCGCCGCATAGACGCAGAAGAAGATCAGGATGAAGAGCGACGAGATCGAGAGGATGAGGGGTTTGGCCTCATGGAAGCGCTTCGAGAAGAAGTCTGGCAGCGTGATCGAGCCGTTGACGTGGGAGTAGCGGCGCAGCCTCCTGGCGACGAGGAGCCAGTTGAGGTAGGTTCCCACAGCCAGACCGAGGGCCGTCCAGAAGGCGTCGGCCAGTCCACTCCAGTATGCAAGTCCAGGCAGTCCCATGAGGAGCCAGCCGGACATGTCGCTCGCCTCCGCGGAGAAGGCCGCGACCCAGGGTCCCAGGCTCCTTCCGCCCAGGTAGTAGTTCTCGCTGTTCTGGTTCGCCCGTTTGGCGAAGTAGATGCCGATGCCGATCACGACGCTCATGTACAAAAGCATCGAGATCAGCATCTGTGCGCTTGACATGCTCATTTTCCATCCCCCTTTATTAAGGTCTGCGCTCCAGAATACAGCCTTGTGAAGGCTTTGTGAATCGCATAGGGGTGGAATGTGGCCTCAGCCCAGGAAGTCCTCCCTCTGGGGCGTGAAGATGTCGATGAGCTCGCCCTCCTCCAGGCACAGCAGGCCGTGGGGTGCATCACCTGGGATGTAGACGCTGTCGCCGGCCTCCAGGATGGCCTTGTCGCCATCCATGTCGAATTCGAAGCGTCCCTTGATTATGTATGCGATCTGCGTGTGGGCATGGCGGTGGACGGTGCCGACTCCACCCTTCTTGAAGAAGAGGTGGCATGCCATGAGGTCCTTGTCGTGGGCGAGGACCTTCCTCGAGGACTTGTCGTCGAGGACCTTGGCCTTGATGTCTCTGTCGAAGAAGAACATTGTCTTTTTCCTCCTGACGACTTTTCTAGCACTTCACAGGCTGTGATTCAATCGCGCTCTTGCACAATCGGGTGGGCATGACGCAATAATTGCCTATGGAAAGACTCTCATCACAGGCCTACCCGCTTCCCGAGGCCATTTTGAAGGCGCTGGACGCTGGATACACCACTTTCGCACTCACCCTCATCGATGCCTGGCTGGAACGTGATGACATTCCCGCCTTCCTTCGCGAGCGCCTCCAGCTGGAGAAGGTGCTGGCGAAGAGACGCTTGTCCCATTACATCTATTCCTATGACGAGGCCGAGGCGCTGCTTGCCACACGCTTCGCGAAGTACCGCAAAGGCATGCTCGACAGCTTCATCGCACAGGGCCTTCTGGACTGGGCCTATGTGGACGGACAGCAGAGGCTCGAGGAGAGGCTCATCGACAACGCGGCCAAGCGCTGCCCCGTCCTCAAGGAGGAGGAAGGAGAGGATCCGGACCTCAGGAAGAGGGACGACTTCGTCGCCCTCCTCAAGGAGAGGGGAAGGCTCACTGCGGACATCACGACGAGGCTGACCTTCACAATCACGGACAGCAGCCTTGCCGGCCGCCTTGCCAGAGTCAACCTGCCCATCCCCAAGACGGTCGAGGGCCGTCAGGAAGTCGTCTCGCTCGACTTCTCCCCTGCTGTGCTTTCAGTCAACGGCGAGGATGCGCCCATGCGCACCGTCCTCTTCGAAAAGAGGCTCACAGGTGGTGACGAGTTCACGATGACGGCACACTACCGCCTGACCGAGTGCCGCCGTCCCTTCCCCCAGGAGGAGTACGTCGCACCTGGGATGGAGGCCTACCTGAAGGAGGAGGCGCCCCACATCATCTTCACACCGGCCCTGAGGTCGCTTGCCCATGAGATCACGGCAGGATGCACAGGCATGAGGGCCAAGGCCGAAGCCATCTACGACTGGATCACGAGCCACATCCTCTACTCCTTCGTCAGGCCCTACTCGACGATCGACTGCATCAGCGAGTACGCGGCAAGCTCGCTCAAGGGCGACTGCGGCATCCAGGCCATGCTCTTCATCACGCTGTGCCGCATCACCGGAGTTCCTGCCGCCTGGGAGTCCGGCTGGTATGTGACGGACTGCGAGGCTGGCAGCCACGACTGGGCCAGGATCAACATCTCGGGCCAGTGGTTCCCCGTCGACTGTTCCTTCGGAGGCGGCGCCTTCCGCCAGGGCAATGAGGAGCGCAGGAGGCACTACTTCGGCCAGCTCGATTGCATGCGCATGATCGTCAACAGCACCACAGGAGCCATCCTTACAGGAAAGACGGCCTACCCGAAGGATCCGACTGACAACCAGCGTGGCGAGGCTGAAGTCGATGGCCAGGCCCTGCTCGAAGGCTTCGATGTGAAGCCGGAAGTGCTCTCCTACAGTCTCTCTTAGCTAGCACAAGGGGGCGACGATTCTGAGGACGCCGTCGATGAACCAGCGCAGAAGTCCGCGTGGCGGCATCGCGATTTCAGTGCATTGGCTCAGAGTCTCCTCGTAGTCCTTCACAAGGTCGTCCATGACCGAGGCACGGTAGAAGAGCGAGTTGTTCTCGAAGTGGAGGAAGAGCGAGCGGTAGTCGAGGTTGACCGTACCGATCGTACATATCCTGTCGTCAATGATCGAGGCCTTGGCGTGGACGAAGCCGGGGCCGTACTCGTAGATCCTCACACCGGAAGAGATGAGGCTGGCATAGAAGCTCTTGCTCATGCGCCAGATGATCTTCTTGTCGGGAATGCCTGGCATGATGATCCTGACGTCCACTCCGCGCTCTGCAGCACGCTGGAAGGCGTCGAGGAGCTTCTCGCCAGGCATGAGATAGGGGGTGTAGAACCATGCCCTCTCCACAGCCTGGCCGAGGAGCTCGACGTAGAGCCCGTTGCTCGAGGCGTGGGGTGAGAGCGGCGAGTCGTACCAGCTGATGACAAGGCCGTCGTCGCCCTTGGGGCCATCAGCGTGGAAGGAGAGGCAGGACTCGTCCAGACGTGAGCGGGCGAAGGCGTTCCAGAATTGCATGAACATCCTCGTGAAGCTCTCCACGGCAGGCCCCTCGATGCGGAAGGCGATGTCCTTCCAGTGGCCAAACTTCACCTTGCGGTTGATGTACTCGTCGGCCAGGTTGATCCCTCCAGAGAAGGCTACACGGTTGTCGACGATGAGCATCTTGCGGTGGTCGCGGTAGTTGACGGTCCCCTTGACGAAGACCAGCGGATTGAATGGCACGCACTCGATGCCCTTGTCCCAGAGGCGGCTCGCCTCCTCGACGACGGAGAAGGTCGTGATGCTCCCCAGGTCATCGTAGAGCACGCGCACCTTGACGCCCTCCTCCGCCTTGCGCTCAAGGATGGAGACGATCGAGTCCCACATGAAGCCCGACTCTATGATGAAGTACTCGATGAAGATGAAGCTCCTGGCCTCCTCGAGGGCGCTGAGCATGTCGCCTAGGGCCTCCTCGCCAAGACGGTAGTACTTCGTCCTGACGTTCCTGTAGACGGGAAAGCCTGTCGTGCGGCTCAGCAGCGAAACCGTCTGGGCAAGACGGGGCTCCTCTTCCTGGAGCCGACTGAGGGCCTCACAGTCCGATTGCTGAGCCACAGCCAGAGGGTTCGCGTCCAGACGGCGGCGCAGTGGACGCGTCGTCCTCCTGTTGCCGAAGAGGAGATACAGGAGTGCGCCGGGAACCGGAGCGCAGAGGATGACGATGAGCCAGAGGATCTTGTAGCTGTCCTCGTCCCTCTTCATGACGATGAAGAGGACGAAGATGACGGAGAAGACCAGGAGGAGCGCATTTATCGCGCCGCTCAGAGGTCGGGCCAGGGAGAGGATGAGCCAGATCCACAGGGCCTCGAGGGCTATGGCAGGCAGGATGATCAGCACTCTGCGGATGATGCGGTACATGAGAGAGAGTTTAGCCGACGGAGAGAGGAAAGGAAAGATGTGTCAGGTGTGATGATGGCTGGACAAAGTACGCACTCTGGCACAAACAAGTTTGGTGACAAAACTGAAAATCATGTTTTGGTGTAGTTTCGCCACTTTAAAAATCATGTTTTGGTGTAGTTTCCCTGCTATACAAAATCATGTTTTGGTGTAAAATTCCAATAGGATGTTTGGAGGAGGTATGAAAAGGAAGATCCTTGACAAGATGTTGGCCTGGAAAAAGGAATGGGCCGGAAGGACAGCACTGCTGATAGAAGGCATGCGAAGGGTCGGGAAAAGCTATTCAGCAGAGGAATTCGCAAAAGCTGAGTACAAATCGTACATATTGATTGATTTTCAGCAGGCGCCCGATGAAGTGAAAGGCCTGTTCAACGACTATCTTGACGATCTGGATTCCCTATTTCTTTACCTGTCCACCTACTACAATACAGAATTGTATGTTGGCGAATCGCTGATCATCTTCGATGAGGTCCAGCTCTTTCCGAGAGCACGCTCTGCGATAAAGTACCTCGTAGCAGACGGTCGCTATCACTATGTGGAGACTGGATTCCTGATGGGAATCAAAGAAAACACAAAAGACATTCTGATTCCATCCGAAGAGAGGAGCATCGAACTTCTTCCTATGGATTTCGAGGAGTTCCTCTGGGCACTTGGGGAAAACTCGATGATGGGTCTCATCAAGTCCTCATATGAATCCAGAAAGCCGCTACCCGACGCCTTGCACAGAAAGGCCATGGACCTTTTCAGACAGTATTTGGCAATCGGAGGAATGCCTCAGGCTGTGAAGGAATATGTAGAGACGAGAAACTTCACAAGAGTCGACCTGATCAAGAGGGACATTCTAGCGCTGTATCGGAGGGATATCACAAAATACGCAGGGAGGGCAGCCTCAAAAGTGACAAGCATTTTCGATGCGATTCCACCAGAATTGCAACGACATGAAAGACGATTCAGCATTTCTTCCCTCAATGAGGGTGCACGCTCAAGGGATTATGAGGATGCATTCTTCTGGCTTGTGGATGCGAAGATCGTAAATGTCGCATTCGCTTCCACAGAACCGACAATCGGACTCAATCTCAACAGGGACAAATCCATGTTCAAATGCTATATGTCAGATACAGGTCTCCTCATAAGCCATGCATTCAATGAAGAGAGGATCATCTCTGAGGAACTCTACAAAAAGATACTCTTCGACAAGCTGGAAATGAACCTCGGCATGATAGTTGAGAACATTGTAGCCCAAATGCTTGTCGCATCAGCTCACAAGCTGTTCTTCTTTTCTTCAAGCTCACGGACGGATGCCGAATCTCGAATGGAGATAGATTTTCTGATTGCCAAGAGCCGAATTACGAACAGGCACAACATCTCGCCAATTGAGGTCAAGTCCGGGAAAAACTATACACTCTCATCACTGAAGAAGTTCATGTCAAAGTACAGGGAACAGACATTCATCCCATATGTCCTTCACCCCGGTATGATGAAAGAAGAGGACGGAATAGTTTTCCTGCCATTATACATGACATCTTTGCTCGGGTCGTAGTGAAGCCTCTCCATCTAAACTGCATTCAGTCATAGATGGAGCTTCCCTCTAGCTGGGTAATCCCAGTTGCCTCTTTAGGAGGCAGGGAATGGCTTTTACCGAACAATCTGGACTCAGTTCAGGAAGCTTTTCCTTCACCGCATAGAGATCTCTTAAGGTAGACAGTGTGCAATGTGCTCCGTACCACAGCTCAGGAACTTTGGCCTTGAGCGTGGACGCTGCCTTCTCAGGCAACGATTTCCAGCTGGCATTGCGGCTCAAAGCTGAAAGCAACAAATGATCTCAGTGGTACCTGTCTTTTTAACCTGCATTCCCATTTCTAAACTAGGATTTCCTTCAAAGTCTTCTCCACCTCTGCTGGCTTGACCTTCAACAACGAGGATAGAAGAAGCGTCTGCTTACCTGTGAGATTGGAATACAGCTGCACATGCTTCCGCTTGCCATCTCTCTTCACATATGAGACCGAGACCTTATCGAGGGTCTTCCTCACAAGATCCATCGTCATCTCATCCCTGTCCTTGCAGTCCCTCAGCCTCTGCCTTATCTCCGCCATCAGTATCGAGGCGATGAAGACGACGAACACGCGCCCATCCATCGCCTGTCTGGTATGCACCGAGAGCCTCCTGCAGTCCTGGACATTCTTTATGTCATTGAATATCTTCTCGACTCCGTCCTTGTCCCTGTATATGTTCATCACATCCGTGCTGGAAAGGTCCATCCTGTCTGTGACAATGGCGAAGAGGCCCGCATACTTCGTTTCCCGCTGCTCCTTTATGTGCTCATCATTGTATTCATATCTCCTGTTTCCATCCGGATCCTGCACTTCTGTGAAATAGCGTGCATAAAGAGCCGCATGGGAATTGAGGAACTTCTCTGCATTCAGCTCCTGACAGCATTCAGCAAGCTTTATGTCCAGGCTGGATGTGCGGAGGTTTATGTCAGCTACGGACTGGGCGTAAACGTGTATCATGCACTCCCTGTGCATCCCCTCCGCATTCCAGTGGCTCTTCACCCCCATTGCATACAGAAGCTGGCCGCTGTCCGTCCTTATTATGTTCCTAGGATGCCTTATCCTTCCATTGACCTCATCCATAGCATCCCTTGTCTTTGCCGATGCAAGCGTCATCGCCATAATGAAATGGTAGCCATGACCATACATGGCGCTGACGTTAGATGACGAGAAGAACCCTTTGTCCATCACGAATGTCAGCCTGCTGTAGTTGAAGCTGTATCCCTCCCTTAGCACCGACTGCAGCGTGGATACGTCGGGAATCGAGCCATCATGCACCCTGTAATAGATCGGCAGCCTGTTCCCGCTGTCCACTATCATCCCGAGGTTCACCTGCGGCAGATCCTCTCCATCCCTGTTGTACCCATACTCAATAAGCTCATTGTCTTTGGAATATGATGATATTGATGTTATGTCATGGAAGCAGGCGTTGCCGGTGGCCGCCTTCTTCCTCCAGCCAAGCAGGAACTCCTTCCGCCTTGCCTCATCCATCCCTGAATAAAGGCGCGAGATATCCTGGCTGGAGAGATCATCATCGTGGATCGGAAGCTCGTGGCTCTCATGCCATTCAGGGAATAGATATGCAGCATTGCTCCCGGTGGAGGCATGGTACATCGCCAGCGAGAGTATGGTCCTCCACGTCTGCGGGAATACAGCCTTCAGGCATTCCGCAAGCCCGATCTCCTCGGCGATCCTCCACATGGCTCTGGTCAGACCGATTCTCTTGCTCGAGAGCAGGTGCAGATCATCATCTCCGCTCTCGACTACTGCCGCCTTCACCAGCTTCATCCTCTTAGGGAGCACATTCCCCTCATCATCAACGGTGCCGTAGTATTCAAGCTTCGTCTCGCATGACTTCTTCTCAGCATTCCATCTATGCTCGACAGCCCTGTATGCATATTTCCTGCCGTTCTTCCTGGTCACGATCGTGATCTTCGGCTCATTCTTCTTCATAGTTTATAGTATAAACTATTAAAAATGAAATGACAACAACTGATTGAGCTATTATTTCTAAATTCTATAAGAAATTACTACTGAGATACGGTTTTATTAAGATCCAATCCTAGTTTAGAAATGGGAATGCAGGTTTTTAAATTACGCTTACCAATAAACAGCATGAATTGCGGTACATGAGGGTTTTTTTAGGCCCTAAAAATGAAATAACTCCTTGACTTACAAGGAGTTACCATTTTAGTTGGATTGCTGACTCCAGGAATCGAACCAGGGACACAAGGATTTTCAGTCCTTTGCTCTACCAACTGAGCTAAGTCAGCGTGCGACAGGGCCGGCCTTTCGGGCCATCTTCCAGCCACGATGGTGACCTTATCAAAGACGAAGGGCCTTAGTCAAGCGGTTTCGCGCACTTTCGTCAAAGACTTGGCCATGCATGCGCATCGGCGCCTGTGACGGCGAGGATGTAGTCCCAGCCCAGGTCCAGTCCCTTGGGATAGCTGGACAGGTCGGCCCACTCCTCCCTCTTGTGCGTACCTTCGCCATAGATCAGGCCGAAGCAGATCGAGGGGATGCCGAGCGAGAGCGGAATGTTGCAATCCGTCGAGGAGGCTCCACGTCTGGTCGACAGTCCATACGAGGCGCTCAGACGTTCGGCGACATCCTCAAGGGCCTTCGTGTCGACGCCACAGGAGCAGGGCCTGGTGCCTATGCACTCCACGCTGATGTCCATGTTGCGCGCCCTGAATGATGAGATGATGGACTCGAAGAGGCCGCGCATACGGTCCAGCGAGTCCTCGCTGCTGGAGCGGAACTCATAGGTGCATGAGGCCTCCTGGGCTATCGTGTTGACGCTGGTGCCACCCTCCACCGTCCCCACATTGTACGTCGTCAGTCTCGAATCGGTCCGCTGGCCGTACAGCTTCGTGATGATCTGGGCAAGCTGGGCGATGGCGTTGGGCGAGCCGAAGTCGGCGAATGAGTGTCCTCCTGCCGTACGGACCGTGATCCTGTAGCGCTCGCTGCCTATGGCAGTGCTGACGATGCCCCTGCCGAGGATCGAATCGAAGGAGGTGAAGCTTGCCATACGCTCTCCGTAGTCTTCGCACAGCGCCCTGATGCCATGGAGGTTGCCAAGCCCCTCCTCGCAGCTGTCGCACACGAAGAGGACGCCATTCTCCGTCTCTGGCCTCAGCCTGTGGAATTCGAGGGCGTACATCAGGACGGCGACGAAGTTGGCACTGTCGTCCGCGACGCCTGGACAGTGGAGGATGTCGCCTTCCTGCCTCATCGGCAGCGCTGTCGTGTCGGGGAAGACGACGTCAGTATGGGCGGCGAAGACGTCCAGAGGCCGCACTCCATCGTCGTTGTACGGGATGATGACATTCTTGGCCCTATCGACATGGGCCTCGATGCCCTTGTCCTTCAGCCAGTCCATGATGAAGTCGACCCTCCTGTCCTCGTTGTGGGAGGGAGCCGGTATGGGGCACACGGCCTTGAGGAGGTCGAGCGCCTCGTCGATGCACTTTCGTGAGAACTGTCCTTCGCCTTTAAGCATGGCCCCTATTGTACATCCGTGCGCAAAGAGTCGGCAATGAGGTTCAGCGAGAGGACCGACAGGAAGATCATGATGGAAGGAAAGAGGACGAGCCACCAGCCCTGGTGGATGACGCTGCGCCCTTCGCTCAGCATGGCGCCCCAGCTGGCGCTCCCTTCCGCAAGGCCCGCCCCGATGAAGCTCAGTCCCGCCTCCGCCATGATCGAGGAGGAGAAGACGAAGGCGGCCTGGAGCGCAAGCGTCGGCAGAAGATGTGGGATGATCGTCGTGAGGATGATGTCGCGCTTCCTCCGCCCTATGGCACGCTCGGCTTCGATGAAGGCCATGGGACGCAGCGTGAGCAGCCGGCCTCTGAAGAGTCTGGTGCTCTGTGGGATGTTCACGAGGGAAAGGGCGGCGACAAGGCTCCACATTCCTCCGCCGAAGGCGATGGAGAGCACGATTGCCAACAGACTGGAAGGCATGGCCTTCAGCGCGTCCGCAATCCTCATCATGGCGGCATCGGCGAGCTGTCCCGTCATGCACACAAGGGCCAGGAGCATGGATGCGGCCGTCGAGATGGTGACAGTCAGCATTCCAATCGAGAGGGAGGTCCTGCCTCCGAGCAGGCAGCGCAGCAGGACGTCGCGGCCCAAGGTGTCGGTCCCCATGGGATGGCTTGCCGAAGGGGCTTCCAGACGCCTCTCCGGCGCGATATCCCCACCGCTGATGAATAGCGGTCCTGCCAGACAGCACAATGCAAGAATGATGAAGATGGTGGCACCGGTCCTAAGCTTCAAGGCGTCGCCTCCTGTCACGAAGCGCCGCGGCCGTATCGGCCAGTGCGCCGACCAGGGCGCTGAAGAAGGCACCGAGCATGACGAGGGCCATGAGTGTCGCCATGTCGCGCCGGGCAATCGCGCTGACCGTCAGGTTGCCCAGCCCCGGAATGGAGAAGACGGACTCGACGGCGGCCGACGAGGTGAAGAGCGAGACGAGGCTCTGGCTGGCCAGAGTGAGCAGCTCGCCGAGTATGTTGCCCCCACCATGGATGAAGAGGGCCCTGCCCCTTCCGCTGCCCTTGGCGGCCACAAGCCTCATGTAGCTCTTCCCCTCCTCCCGCCTCAGGCTGGAGAAGGCCAGCCGCATGAAAAGTCCGCTGTGCATGAAGCCGAGCGAGAGGACTGGCAGGACCATGTGGGTCAGCCAGAGGCCGAAGTCCTCCCGGGCGGCCACATAGCCGCCTGAGGGGAGGACTCCCAGACCAAGCGGGAAGACGAGGACGAGGACGAGGGAGAGAACGAAGGAAGGAAGCGAGAGCGAGAGCGTGGAGAGCGTCTTGTAGAGCGCCTGTGTGAAGGCGTTGGGCCACATCAGGGCGAGGGCGACGACGGCGAAGGCGATCAGGAGGGCCATGGCGAGCGACAGGATGGCAAGGCAGAGGCTCACTCCAATCCTCGAGGAGATGAGCTGGGCGACGCTCTGGGAGGCGAATGCGCTCTGTCCGAAGTCCAGACGGAGCACAGAGCCCAGCCATTCCAGATAGCTGGGCCTCTGGTCAGAGAGCATGGAATAGGAGGACTGCGCGACGGCATCCCCCATGATCAGCTGGGCCCTGTCACCAGGCACGACCAGCATGATGGCATAGACGACCACAGAGATGATCAGGAGCGTCAGGACCAGTGAAAGCAGCCGTGCGCCCAGAGTCTTCAGCATGGGCCCATACTAGCATCAGGCAATTCCTTTTGGCTATCATCTGACCGATGGAAAGACTGCTTGAATGCTCCGCGCTGTCGCTCGAGATCGACGGAAAGACAATCTACAGTGACGTCACTCTGGCCTTGGGGAAGGGTTCTTTGGCCGTATTGTGCGGCCGCAACGGGGCTGGCAAGAGCCAGCTTCTGCGCACGCTCAAGGGTCTTGTGCGCCAGACTTCAGGCACAGTCAGCCTCTCGGGCCAGGTCCTCAAGGCCTCTGAGAGGCTGGCACGCATAGCCCTCGTCTTCCAGAACGCCGACCTCCAGGCAGTCGGGGAGACGGTAGAGAAGGATGTCGCCTTCGGACCGGAGAACCTGGGCTGGAAGCGCCGTGAGATCGCAGCGGCAGTCGACGAGGCGATCGCCCTGATGGGCCTCGAGGATCTCAGGAAACGCCGCCCCGCCACCCTCTCGGGAGGAGAGAAGCGGCGCCTGGCCATCGCCGGCGTCCTGGCGATGAAGCCCGAGGTCATACTCCTCGACGAACCCTTCGCAGCCCTCGACTACCCTTCGACGAAGGCCGTACTCAAGGCCCTGCTCGACCTGCATGCGGCGGGCCACAGCATCCTCGTCGTCTCCCATGAGATCGAGAAGTTCCTCAGCCATGTCGACCAGGTCTTCATCATGTCGTCAGGAAAGCTCATCCACTCGGGCAACGCCGCAGACTCGCTCGATGCCCTCCGTGAGGCCCAGGTCTACGTCCCGCCCATTGGGCTGGAGAAGATGTCATGGCTGCAGGAATGATCTTCCACACCAGAGCGAGGGACTCCTTTCTGAACAGCTGCTCGCCCCTTTCCAAGCTTCTTCTGCTGCTCACCTGGTGCATCATCGTGACCGTGGCCCCCTGGCAGCTCGTCTACGCGCTTTCAGCCATTCTGCTGGTCTTCGCCATCGCCCAGCGCCTGCCACTGGACAGCTGGCTCTCCCAGGGCCTCCTCTTCGCCATCCTGGCCATCTTCATCCTCGTCACGGAGCGCCTGGCGACAGGAAGCCTCATCCTCGCCGCAGCTTCTGCGCTGAGCTTTCTGTCCTCCATCCTGGCCTCCCTCATCTTCATAGACTCGACGAGTCCCGACGAGCTTGCCACATCCCTCAGCTGGCTGCTGGCTCCAATCCTGGGCAAGAAGGCATATCTGCTTTCCAGCGCCATCCAGCTCACACTCTCGATGATCCCAATGATCTTCGACACTGCCCAGACGATCAGGGAGGCGAGGAAGGCCCGCGGTGCGCGCTTCCTGGCCCATCCTGTGCGAAGCGTCACAGGCTATGCGACCCAGCTCGTCATGAGCCTTCTGGACAATGTCTCGGCCTGGAGCGACGCCCTCTCGGCCCGCTCCTACACGCCCTACGCTGTGCGTGGGACGGTCAGCTTCAGCTGGAGGGACGCCATGCTCGTCCTCTCCTCGCTCGCCCTCGTAGGACTCTGGCTATGGACAAGGCTGGTGTGAGACGGCTGCTGAAGGGACGGGCAGTGTCCGAAGAGGCGGGAAGGAAGGCATGCGCCCTCCTCCTTGCCGACCCATGGGTGAGGGAGGCGGACTGCGTCCTCCTCTACTACCCGCTTGCCGACGAGGCGGACATCAGGCCGCTGTATGAAGCCTTGCCATGCGTGGCCCTCCCCTACATGCTGAGTGACGGAAGCATGGACTTCAGCATCTACAGAGGGGCCCTCACGGAAGGACGTTTCGGAATAATGGAGTGCGTGGAGAAGGAAGCTGTCCAGACCACGGAGCGCACTGTGATCGTCATACCCGCCATCGCCTACGACAGGACGGGAGTGCGCCTGGGCCGGGGCCTGGGATGCTACGACCGCTACATGGCGGCACACAGGATCAGATCGATTGGAATCATCACACAGGACAGGCTCTACGAGCGGCTTCCAAGAGAGGAGCACGACCTGAGGGTCGACAGGCTCATCATATGCTGAGGGGCTGGAAGTCCTGCCTGGAGAACATGGTCAGGAAGGCCTCAACCTTCGGGAAGGAGTAGTCGCCTTCCATCAGGTGGGTCCTCAAGTCGTCGTCATGGACCCAGCTCAGTATGCTGGCAAGTGCCTTGACGTACTCGCTCTGCCGCGTCGGGCAGCTCGCGATCAGGAAGACAAGCCTCACAGGATCGGTGAAGAGGTCATCGAAGCGGATGCCGTCCCGGCTCAGGCCGAGGGCGATGTGGGTATGGCCCAGATGGGCCACCTTTCCATGGGCGATGGCCACACCGTGGCCAATGCCCGTGGACTGGATCTTCTCCCGTCTGATGACGGCCTCGAGGAAGCCGTGGCGGTCAGCGATGTCATCGAAGACTGAGCAGTTGCGCACAATCTCGCCGAATGCCGCGAACTTGTCGATGGACTCCGGCAGGAAGGTGCATACGCGCCTGTCGATCACTTCAGACCTTCCAGATAGCTGTTCATGGCGGCTGCGGCCTTGCGGCCCTGCCCCATGGCCAGGATGACTGTGGCGGCGCCGAGGACGATGTCACCTCCGGCGTAGACACCCTTGATGCTTGTCTGGCCCGTCTCCTCGTCGACTATGAAGTTGCCCCTGCGGTTGACCTCGATCTCAGGTGTCGTCATCTTGATCAGCGGGTTTGATGCGTTGCCGATGGCGACGATGACGCAGTCGTATGGAATGAGGTGTTCGCTGCCCTCGATCTCGACAGGCCTCCGCCTTCCGCTCTCGTCGCTCTCGCCCAGGACGCAGTCCCTGACCACGACGCCGTTGACGCGGCCATGCTCGTCGGCCGTGATCTCGACGGGCTGGCTCAGCATGAGGAACTCGACGCCCTCTTCATGGGCGTGCTCGACCTCCTCCTTCCTGGCAGGCATCTCCTCGCGGGTGCGGCGGTAGATGATGCTCACCTTCTCGGCACCCAGGCGGAGGGCAGTCCTGGCGGCGTCCATGGCGACGTTGCCGCCACCGAAGACGGCGACGCGGCGGGCATGGTACAGCGGTGTGCGCGCGTGTCCCTCATCGTAGGCCTTCATCAGGTTGCTGCGCGTCAGGTACTCGTTCGCGCTGAAGACGCCCACATGGTTCTCTCCCGGGATGCCCATGAACTTGGGCAGGCCGGCTCCAGTACCGATGAAGATGGCGTCGAAGCCGTCCTCCTCCATCAGCTCGTGGATCGTCCGGGTGCGGCCGACGAGGTAGTTCGTCTCGATGTGTACGCCCATGGCGGCAAGCTTCTCGATCTCGGTCTCGACGAGCTTCTTGGGAAGACGGAACTCGGGAATGCCGTAGACGAGGACGCCGCCCGTCTTGTGGAGGGCCTCGAACATCCAGACCTCATGGCCGGCGCGGCGCAGGTCGGCGGCGGCGGCGATGGAGGCCGGTCCGCTTC
>JADIMU010000030.1 GCA_017694495.1 Candidatus Aphodenecus pullistercoris | reverse complement strand
CGCAATCTTTTTCAGCCACTTCCGTTCTTCTACTGACAGCTTCCTAAAATTCAGCTTGAGCCGTTTGCAGATAAACGCCAAGTACGCTTGTTCCGTGTCGCTGTCCTGGCTGACGATTTCACCAGCAGTTTACAGAAGTAGACACTACAATGCATCCAAGATGGCGGATGTTTGCCTTTGACAAAAGCATGCGGGCATTGAAGAAAGCCCATCAGGTTCTCAAGGATTGCGATGAAAGCAAGTCCCAGCTCTGAAAGCAGACCGGCTCTTGAGGATGCTTTCAGATTCGACCTTGATGACAGGATTGCAAGCGTCCTTCCAGGAGAACTCGTCTACTATTGTCTGAACTGGTTTGATGGCACGACATTGAGCTCATACATACCTGATGGCCAATACGACGATACTTCCATTCCACCAAGCTCTGAAAGGAAGTGCGAACAGCTGAACTGGAAGATCTCCGAAATCTTCAACGACGAGATCTGGCAGATGGACTACGTTGAGATGGAACATGAACAGGCTCTTATTCACTAGGACTTAGTGTGAAGAATGCTGATCCGCATCGACAGCCAGAAAACCCGTGTGAATACAGCAGGATGAGATGCAGACGTTTTCTTGAAGCAGTTCAATGGCCTTTACGAATACATAGCCCAATCTGCTCACCTGTAGATTCCAGGTCCAAGTTTTTGTCTGCGCATCCCAAATAGGGAATCGTCGCAACACAAGGTGCTATGTTGCGACGATTTCCTTATTATATATAAATTTATCTCACTCCCACTCGATCGTTCCGCAAGGCTTCGGCGTCATGTCGTAGCAGACTCTGTTGACGCCCTTGACCTCCTTGAGGATGCGGTCCGTGATGTGGCTCAGAAGAGCGAATGGGACATCCTCGACGGTGGCGCTCATGGCATCGCGGGTGTTGACGGCACGGATGATCACAGGCCACTCGAAGCTGCGCCTGCCTTCCTTCACGCCGGTCGACTTGAAGTCGGGCACGATGGTGAAGTACTGCCAGACCTTGCCCTCCAGACCTGCTGCGGCGAACTCCTCGCGAAGGATGGCGTCGGACTCTCTGACAGCCTCAAGCCTGTCGCGTGTGATCGCGCCAAGGCATCTGACTCCAAGGCCAGGTCCCGGGAAGGGCTGGCGGTAGACCATGCCGTCAGGAAGGCCGAGGGCCTTGCCCACGACGCGCACCTCATCCTTGTAGAGGTACTTCAGCGGCTCGACGAGCTCGAAGCTGAGGTCCTCGGGCAGTCCTCCGACATTGTGGTGCGCCTTCACACCGTCGACGCTCTCGAGGATGTCTGGATAGATCGTACCCTGTGCCAGGAAGCCGATGCCCTCCTGCTTCCTCGCCTCCTCCTCGAAGACGCGGATGAACTCGGCGCCGATGATCTTCCTCTTGGTCTCGGGGTCGGCGACGCCTGCAAGCTTGTCCAGGAAGCGGTCGACGGCATCGACATAGACGAGGTTGGCGTCCATCTCATGGCGGAAGACCTGGACGACCTGCTCGCTCTCGCCCTTCCTGAGCAGTCCATGGTTGACGTGGACGCACACAAGATTCCTGCCGATCGCCTTGATCAGCAGTGCGGCGACGACGGAAGAGTCCACTCCTCCGGAAAGTGCCAGGAGGACCTTGCCGTCCCCGACCTGCTTCCTGACGCGCTCGACCTCGCTTGCGATGAAGGCCTCGGCCTGTGCCGCGCTCTCGATCCTCTCGAGGCTGTCCGGCCTGATGTCTTTCCCGTTCATATCTTTCTCCTCATCCCAATACAAGCATGTTCTTGTACTTGCGGTAAAGGCCCCGGAACTGGTCATAGGTCAGACCCAGCAGTCCACTGGCCACCTTCTGGTTTCCATGCGCCTCGTTGAGCGCCCTCTGGAGGTAGACCAGGTCCAGCTGCTCCTGGGCCAGGGTGAAGTCCTTCAGAGGCATGTTCTCCAGCCTTCCGGAGACCGGCTTCTCCACAGCTGGCTCGGCCACCACATCCTCGATCTCCTCCGGCTTTCTGTAAGGATTGCGGAAGGGGTTGAAGTCGACCTGTGTGACCACAGGACCCTCGCTGCGGTAGACGGCACGCTCGACGACGTTCTTCAGTTCCCTGACGTTGCCGGGCCAGGAGTATGACATGAGCTCGTCGACGACCTCGTCGCTGAATGTCGGCAGCTCGCTCCACTTGCACTCCAGAGCCATCTTCGAGGCGAAGTAGCTGGCAAGGAGCAGGATGTCATCCCCCCTCTCCCTCAGCGGAGGCAGGAAGAGCACCTCGAAGGAGAGCCTGTCGAGGAGGTCCTCCTTGAACTTTCCCTGCCGGCACAATTCAGGCAGGTCCGCATTGGTCGCGCCCACGATCCTGACGTCGCACTCATGAGTCACCGAGGAGCCCACCCTCTCGTAGGTGCCGTACTCGACGACACGCAGGATCTTCTCCTGGACTTCAAGGGGGATCAGGCCGATCTCATCGAGGAAGAGGGTCCCGCCCTCGGCCTCCTCGAAGCGGCCCTTGCGGGTATGGTTGGCCCCTGTGAAGGCACCCTGCTCGTAGCCGAAGAGCTCGGACTCGATCAGGGACGAGGGCAAGGCGGCGCAGTTCACGGCGACGAGGTTCTTCTGCCAGCGTGGAGAGAGGTAGTGTATCCTCTGCACGGCCAGCTCCTTGCCGCTGCCACGCTCTCCAATGATCAGGACGGAGCGGTCGACTTTCGCGACGCGCGACAGCCTGTCCTGGAAGTCCAGGTAGACGTCGCTCTCTCCGATTCCCATCTTGACCGCATCAGTGCCGCTCATGTCGGTGGATTTTACCACCATTGGCCCAAATAACCAACATGACGGGGCCTCTCCAGCTGACCTTTGGCAATGATTCTCTTGTTTTGAAAGGATATAGGATCTTTGGCACGCTTCATGCTTTACAATCGGCGTCAACAGAGAGGTTCCAATGGGAGTTTTTTCAAGATTCATGGACATAGTCAACGCGAACATCAACGCCCTCCTCGACAAGGCCGAGGATCCGGAGAAGATGCTCAAGCTGATGATGCAGGAGATGGAGGACACGCTCATCGAGCTCAAGAGCAGCTGTGCCGCACGCATGGCCTCGAAGATCAGGCTCGAGAAGCGCATCGCAGAGCAGCAGGCCCTGGTTGGCCGCTGGCAGAGCCGTGCCCAGATGGCGATCGACCGTGGCAGGGACGACCTGGCACGCGACGCCCTTGTCGAGAAGAGGCGCGAGGGCGAAGTGCTCTCCAGCCTCCAGAACGACATCAAGGGCTACGATGAGATCATCGAGCAGCAGCGGGGCGAGATCGACCAGCTCGAGCAGAAGCTGGGCCAGGCGAGGCAGAAGCTCAGGATGCTCCAGGAGAAGGCGAAGGCCGCCAAGGAAGGAGCGCAGATGAACGCCCACATGTCCCGCAGCACCGAGGAGCGCTTCGCAAGCATGGAGGAGCGGATCGACCGCATGAATGCGGAGAATGACCTGAACCGCCCCAGGCCAAGCGCGGATGAGGCCTTCCGCTCCATGGAGGAGGCCGAGGAGATCGAACGCGAGCTCGAGGAGCTCAAGAAGGAGAGGGGAAAATGACCGGGATTATCGAACTGCTCATAGTCTTCGGCTCCGTCATAGCCATCGTCGCGGTCGCATGCTACTTCGGCTACCGCGAGGAGGAGCTCAAGGTGAGGCTCCGGATGAAGGAGATGGAGGAAGGCTTTCCTCCTGGAACCTATTCGAAGATCTCGAAGAAGGACCTCAAGAGGGCACGCAAGATGGCTGGAAACAGCCAGTGGACGGCAAGTGAGCAGGAAGCCTTCAGGCGCCACAGCGAGGAATCTGAACGCGAGATGCTCATGCAAGGCATCAAGGACCTCAAATCGCGCATCGACAACATCGACACGATCATGAAGGACAAAAAGGGGGAGGAGAAATGACAGACAGATGGATGCGCAGCCCGCGCGGAAAGGTGCTTGGAGTGGCCACAGGCCTGGCCGAATGGAGGGACCTGCCGGCTGAGCCCGTGAGGCTCATCGTCTTCTTCCTCATCCTCTTCACCGGCTTCTTCCCCGGTGCCCTGATCTACCTCGCCCTGGCGCTGGTCCTACCAGCCCAGCAGGAAGGCGACTACCATCCCGGCGAGCGGGCGAAGGCCTGGAAGTACAGCCACGTCTACCGCGACGCCCAGGACGTCCACTACGAGGAGGCTGGCAAGTCGACCGAGGAGCTGAAGGAAGAGTACGAGAGGCTCAAGCGTAAGGTCGAGGCCATGGAGAGTGAGATGTTCGACAAGGAGAAGGAGTGGGACGAGAAGTTCAACAGCTCCACAAGGGAATGAGGAATGATACGTTACTCGAAGCCCAGGGTCATCGCCCTGATCGCCATCGTCGCCGTCCTGTGGGCGGCGGTGAGCTGCCCTCACCCGGACATCTTCCAATCAGATGATGGGCTCGTGGTCCTGGCCGAGGGAGGAAGGCTGACCGTCTATGCCTTGGGCAAGGTCTCCCTCTCCCCTTCCAGCGACGAAGACATCCATGTGAGGACGGACTCTGGCGAGCACATCCTCACCGAGGGCCGGCTCGCCCTGGACGAGGATGGGGATGTGGTCATCCTCATTCCACAGGGCATCACGGCCGTCAGGGTCAACGGAGAGGGAGGCGCCAGTGCGAGTGACCTCCAGCTCCACTCGCTCTCGCTGTCTGCCGTCAGCGGCCATGTCGGCGCCAGGAGCATCGATGCGGACGAGGTCAGACTCACGACGGTCAGCGGAGACATCTCTGCGGATGGAATCAGCGCCGCAAGCTTCCATGGCGACACCACGAGCGGTGACATGTCGCTCGGTGGCAGCATTGGAGAGTGCAAGGCGAACTCGATCAGCGGAGACGTATCGCTGACCCTCGAGTCCACCGCCACAGTGGTCGACGTCTCCACAGTCAGCGGGGACATCACGATTGATGTGGACGACGTCGAGTCCTACACCCTGGACCTGAGCGAAGGCTCGCAGGGCACAAGCACAAGACAGGGAAGCGGAGAGGGCCTGATAAGCTGCACGACAGTGTCAGGAAAGCTCATCATCTCCTGATTTCCCTCCATTGACGCATGCTCTCCTTGGCATTAAGTTGAGTCCAAGGAGAGTTTTCAAATGGCATACAGATTCAATCTCAACGAAACCAGCTACCATGGCAGCGGCGCCATCAAGGAGATTGCCGCGGAGGCCAAGAGCAGGCACTTCAAGAAGGCCTTCGTCTGCTCCGACCCCGACCTGATCAAGTTCGGCGTCACGAAGAAGGTCCTCGACGTCCTCGACGAGGCCGGCCTCGCCTACGAAGTATACAGCGACATCAAGGCCAACCCGACGATCGAGAACGTGCAGCACGGCGTCGCCGCCTTCAAGGCCAGCGGAGCCGACTACATCATCGCCATCGGCGGCGGATCCTCCATGGACACGGCCAAGGCCATCGGCATCATCATCACAAACCCCGAATTCGAGGATGTCCGCTCCCTCGAGGGAACGGCTCCCACCCAGAACCCGTGCACCCCGATCATCGCGGTTCCGACCACTGCAGGCACCGCCGCCGAGGTCACGATCAACTACGTCATCACGGACGTCCAGAAGAAGAGGAAGTTCGTGTGCGTCGACCCGCATGACATGCCCATCGTCGCCGTCGTCGACCCCGACATGATGAGCTCCATGCCCAAGGGCCTGACCGCCGCGACCGGAATGGACGCGCTGACCCACGCCATCGAGGGCTATACGACGAAGGGTGCCTGGGAGATGAGCGACATGTTCCACCTCAAGGCCATCGAGATCATCGCCCGCTCCCTCAGGGCTGCAGTCCAGAACGACAGCAAGGGACGCACCGACATGGCCCTCGGCCAGTACATCGCCGGCATGGGCTTCTCCAACGTCGGTCTGGGCATCGCCCATTCCATGGCCCACACCCTCGGTGCCGTCTACGACACCCCGCACGGAGTCGCCTGCGCCATGATGCTGCCCATCGTCATGGAGTTCAACCAGGAGTGCACCGGTGAGAAGTACCGCGAGATCGCCCGCGCCATGGGCGTCAAGGGTGTCGACTCCATGAGCCAGGACGAGTACAGGAAGGCCGCCATCGATGCCGTCAGGCAGCTCGGTGAGGATGTGGGCATCCCCAAGACCGTCGACGCGCTCAAGGAGGAGGACCTCGACTTCCTCGCCAAGAGCGCCGCGGCCGACGCCTGCGCCCCGGGCAATCCGAAGGAGGCCTCGATCGACGACTTCAAGGCCATGTTCCGCCGCGTCATGAAGCACTGACGCATTTTTCCGCGCAGGGCCGCTCCGCAAGGGGCGGCTCTTCCATTTCTGCAACAGATTTTGTTGCACATTGGTGCATTTTCCCATTTCTGTTGAACACTTTGCACCATTCCTGCTACCATTGGCCCAATTTGAGCACAAGGCAGAACAGGCAATGCAACAAGGCTATCTGATACTTTCATCGGGAGAGGTCTTCAAGGGAAGGCTCTTCGGCTCGACCACGGCCATGACGGCGGGAGAGCTCGTCTTCAACACAAGCATGTCAGGCTATCCCGAAATCCTCACGGATCCCTCGTACAATGGACAGATCGTCCTCTTCACCTACCCCCTGATCGGCAACTACGGCTGGGATGGGACCTGGAGCGAGAGCGGCGGAATCAAGGCCTCGGCAGCAGTTGTGAAGAGGTTGTACAGAGGTCCGCTGCCACCTGGACGCATGAGCCTCGACGAGGTCCTGTGCCAGGCCGGTGTCGCCGGCATCGAGGGAGTGGACACCAGGGCCCTCACCCTGTCCATCCGCGACAAGGGCGCACGCAACGCCGTCATCTGCCCTGAGGACAGACTGGACGAGGCCAGCTCTTTCCTCGCCTCCTTCCCCGACATCACACAGCGCGATTTGATCGCATCCGTCGCCGTCACAGAGCGCGTCAGGGATCCAGAGCTGCCGGAAGGCTTCGCCAAGGTCCCGGCCTCAGCACGGCACCGCATCGCCCTGGTCGACTTCGGCATCAAGACCTCGATCATCTCATGCTTCTACGAGAGGGGCGTGGCCGTCGACCTCCTGCCACCCGACTTCAAGGCCGAGGACGTCCTCGGCAAGGGCTACGGCATGCTCTTCCTCTCCAACGGCCCCGGAGACCCCGCAAGGCTGACGGACCAGGTCGCACAGGTCGCCCGATGCATCACGAAGATTCCGGTGTGCGGCATCTGCCTGGGCCACCAGCTCATCACCTGGGCCTTGGGCGGACGCACCGTGAAGATGGTCTATGGCCACCACGGCGGCAACCAGCCCGTCAAGGACCTCGATACTGGCAAGAGCTTCGTGAGCGCCCAGAACCACAACTACATGAGCGATATGGACAGCCTGCCCAAGGGCGTGAGGCTCTGGTTCACCAACGCCAACGACGGCACTGTCGAAGGCATCTATGACGAAGAGCGGAGGGTGCGCAGCGTACAGTTCCACCCGGAAGCCTGCCCCGGCCCCCATGACGGCCGCTGGATCTTCGACGCATTCATCAAGGAGATGGAGAGATGAGCCGCAGGAATGACATCAGACACATACTGGTAATCGGATCGGGCCCGATCGTCATCGGCCAGGCATGCGAGTTCGACTACTCAGGCAACCAGGCCGTCAAGGCCTTGAAGGAGGAAGGCTACGAAGTCAGCCTGATCAACCCCAACCCTGCGACCGTCATGACGACGCCGGGTGTGGCCGACCACATCTTCCTGGAGCCTTTGAAACCCGAGTACGTCGAGCGCATCTTCCAGCAGGTCGGCCCCGACGCCATCCTCTCCACGATGGGAGGCCAGACGGGCCTCAACCTGACGATGGAGCTCGAGCGCCTTGGTCTGCTCGAAAAATATGGCGTCAAGGTCATCGGAGCCTCGACGGAGAGCATCGAGCGCGCCGAGGACAGGGGCCGCTTCAAGGAGACTGTTGAAGACCTCGGCCTGGAATGCGCCAGAAGCCGCGTCGTCCACAGCCTGGATGAGGCGGAGGCGGCCAAGGACTTCATCGGGCTGCCGGTCATCATAAGGCCTTCCTTCACCCTTGGAGGCATGGGCGGCAGCATAGCCGAAAGCGAGGAGGACTTCCTGCCACTCGTCGAGAAGGCCCTGGAGATGAGTCCGACCCACGAGGCCCTGCTCGAGGAGTCCCTGATCGGCTGGAAGGAGTTCGAGATGGAGGTCATGCGCGACAGGAACGACAACGCGATCATCGTATGCTCCATCGAGAACGTCGACCCCATGGGCGTCCATACCGGCGACAGCATCACGGTCGCCCCGATCCAGACCCTGTCCGACAGGCAGTACCAGAGGATGAGGGACGCTTCGATTGACATCCTGCGCGCCGTCGGCGTCGACTGCGGCGGCTCCAACGTCCAGTTCGCCATGAAGCCTGACAGCGACCGCATGGTCGTCATCGAGATGAATCCCCGCGTCTCGCGCTCCTCCGCCCTGGCGAGCAAGGCGACCGGCTTCCCGATTGCCCGCATCAGCGCCAAGCTGGCCGTCGGCTACACCCTCGATGAAGTCATGAACGAGATCACGGGCCAGAGCGCCTCATGCTTCGAGCCCGCTCTGGACTACGTCGCGGTCAAGGTCCCCCGCTTCGAGCTCGAGAAGTTCCCGCTTCCCTCCTCGGCGCTGGGCACACAGATGAGGAGCGTCGGCGAGGCCCTGGCCCTGGGCCGCAACATGTGCGAAGGTCTGAACAAGGCCATCCGCGCCAGCGAGCGCAAGCTTGAAGGCCTCGTCGAGCTGGACCGCAGGACAAACGACGTCGACACATTGCTCCGCTCGGCCCACCCGCTGCGCCTGCTCGCCGCCTATACAGTCATCTGCGAGAAAGGAGAATCCTGCCTCGAGGAGATTGGCCGCCTGACCGGCTTCGACCGCTTCTTCCTCTCCAGCCTCTACGAGCAGTCCCTCATGGACCGGAGGCTGAGGACGGAAGAGCTCACGGCAAAGCTTCTTCTGGAAGCCAAAGGGTTCGGCATGAGCGACAGGCGCATCGCCTGCCTCTCAGGCAAGGGCGAGGATGAGGTCGCCAGGCTGGGGGATGAGGAGGACATCCACGCATGCGTCCACTTCGTCGACACCTGCGCCGGAGAGTTCAAGGCTCTGACACCCTACTGCTATACGACATATGGCGAGGAAGATGAGGGTGAAGGCCTCGGCGAGGACGCCGTCATCATCGTGGCAAGCGGCCCCAACCGCATCGGACAGGGCCTCGAGTTCGACACATGCTGCACCCTCGCCTCCCTGGCACTGAGGGCCCATGGCCACAAGACGGTCATGGTCAACTCCAACCCGGAGACCGTCTCGACCGACTTCAACATCTCGGACAGGCTCTACATCTCGCCGCTGAACGCGGAAGAGGTGATCGAGATCATGCGCAAGGAGGGCTGCCGCAAGGTCATCGTACAGCTCGGCGGCCAGACTCCGCTCAACATGGCACAGCGCCTCGAGGAGTGTGGTGCCGAGATCGTCGGAACCAGTCTGGAAGGCATAGACGAGACGGAGGACAGGGGTCTGTTCAGCGCCCTCGTCAGAAGACTTGGCTTGAGGCAGCCAGAGAACCGCATGGCCTCATGCGAGGAGGAAGTCTACGAGAAGGCACGGGAGATCGGCTTCCCCGTCCTCCTGCGCCCCTCCTTCGTCCTGGGCGGCCGGAGCATGTTCATCGCCTACGACGAGGACGGCCTGAAGGACTTCCTGGCAAATGGCAACGTCACACTGTCGAAGGACTCTCCAGTCCTCGTCGACCAGTTCCTCGAGGACGCCTTCGAGTACGACCTCGACGCAGTGTGCGACGGCGAGAGCGTCTACATCGGAGGCATCCTCCAGCACATCGAGGCGGCGGGCATCCACTCCGGAGACTCCGCGGCCGTCTTCCCGCCCTACAAGAGCAAGCCCGAGATCCTCGAGCAGATGAGGCAGTGGACGCTGAAGATCGCCCGCGAGCTGAACGTGCGCGGCATGATGAACATCCAGTTCGCAGAGAAGGACGGCAAGCTCTACATCATAGAGGTCAACCCCCGCGCCTCCAGGACAGTGCCCTTCATCAGCAAGGCCAGCGGCGTCAACCTGATCGAGAAGGCTGTGAAGGTCTGGCTGGGCGAGAGCCTCGTCAGCCAGGGCCTCGTCGACCCGAAGACCAATATCGGCGAAGGCCGCTGCCATACAGGCTGGGCCATCAAGGAGGCAGTCTTCTCCTTCGACCGCTTCGTCAACGTCGATCCCCAGCTCGGTCCCGAGATGAGGAGCACTGGCGAGGTCGTCGGCCTGGGCCGCTCATTCGGAGAGGCCTATGCCAAGAGCCAGGCGGGAGCCGGCAATAGACTTCCGACCAGCGGCAGGGTCGTCATCAGCGTGAACCGCAAGGACCGCAAGACCATAGTCCCGATCGCGAAGGCCCTCCAGGAGCTCGGCTTCAGCATCCTCGCGACGCGCGGCACGGCCCGCGACCTCTTCGACGAAGGTGTTCTGTGCGACGTCGTGCTCAAGGTCCACGAAGGCCGGCCGAACATCGTCGACATGATCCGGGCCCACAAGGTCGATCTGGTCATCAACACGCCCATGGGCTTCCATGCGACGAAGAGCGACGACGACATCCGCACAGAGGCGATGAGGAACAAGATCCCCTACACCACCACGACGAGCGCCGCCAGCGCCGCCGTCGACGCGATCCGCTACCTCCAGCGCCAGGAGTACATCGTCAGGGAGATTTGAAATGCCCACCATCGCCTTCGCCCAGCTCGAGCCCTCCACACCTGTGGAGGACATCTGCGCCCAGGCCGCAAGGCAGGGTGCGGACATCCTCCTCTTTCCCGAGATGTGGAACATAGGCTACGGCATCAGCGAAGAGGAGCCTGAAGTCTGGCTGAGCCGAGCACTCACACTCGACTCGGCCTACGTCGAAGGCTTCCGCACCCTGGCCAGGAGGCACGAGGTCGCCATCCTCGCGACACTGCTCGAGGCCACTGACGAAGGCGCGCGCAACACGGCCCTCCTCATCGACCGGACAGGAAGCATCGTCCTGAAGTATGCAAAGGTCCACACATGCGACTTCGCCGCCGAGCGGCACCTGAGTCCAGGAAACGGCTTCAGAACATGCACGCTCGAGACGAAGGCCGGTCCGGTCAATGTCGGCATCATGATCTGCTTCGACAGGGAGTTCCCCGAAAGCGCCCGCATCCTCATGCTTGAAGGCGCCGAGCTCATCCTCACGCCCAACGCATGCCCGATGGAGATCAACAGGTTGTGCCAGCTGCGCTCACGCGCCTACGAGAACATGCTCGCCATCGCCACATGCAACTACCCTGAGGGCGTCGGAGAGTGCAACGGCGCCTCCACCCTCTTCGACGGCATCGCCTACAGCGAAGAAGGCTCGAGGGATATGTGCGTCTTCAAGGCGGGAAGCGGAAGCGGACTCTTCACGGCATCCTTCGACCTTGAGGCCCTGCGCGCCTACCGCCGCAGTGAAGTGCATGGCAACTGCTACCGCCATCCAGAGCTCTACGGAATGCTCATCGACAAAAAGGTCGAGGAACCCTTCATCCGCAGCGACAGGCGTGTCTGATGACGAAAAGGGCGCCGGCTGTCCTCTCTCCGTGACAACCGGCGCCGCCAATATCCAATCGGGTACGCTGCTGTGGGCAGGCCTCCCCTGTGTATGTTACTGTGCGATCCTGACCTCGATGCGCCTCGGCCTGTCCTCGGCCTTCTTGGGCAGCGTCACCGTCAGCACGCCATCGGCCATTCTGGCCTCTATCGCAGCCTCGTCAACGCCCTCGGGCAAGGCGAAGCTCCTCTTGAAGGAAGGTGTCGCCACCTCGCGCACGATGTAGTCCCTGTCCTTCTCCTTCCCGACGCCCTCGCTCGAGACCGTCAGCACGTGCTTGTCCACATGCATCGCCACATCGTCCTCGCCGTAGCCCGAGAGCTCCATCTCCACGACGAAGGCCTTCTCCGTCTCGTAGATGTCCACAGGAGGGAACCTCCTGCCGCTCTCGCTCCAGCCGCTGAACACGTCGTTGAAAAGCTTGTCGAAGCCCCACATCGGGTCATATGTCCTGTAGTAGTATCTCATCTCGTCATCCTCCTCACTTTCCAAGGCTCACCTCTATGCGCCTCGGCTCCTCCTTCGCCCTGCGTGGCAGCACAAGCGTAAGCAGTCCGTCCTTCAGACAAGCGCTCATCCTCTCCTCGTCCGCATCCTCGGGAAGCGTAAGGCTCCTCTCGAAGCCTCCATGCCTCCTCTCGCGCACGATGTAGCGCCTGCCGTCCTCGTCCTCCTTGTGGGGCTCTCCCTTCACATGGAGCACATGGTCCTCCATGTATGCGCCCAGATCCTCGGCCCTGTAGCCGGCCACGTCCAGGCTCAGCCTGTACTCGTCCTTCGTCCTCACGACGTCCATCGCGGGACCGGAGCCCTTGGATGTGAACACGCTGTCGAAGAGCCTGTCCATATCCCTCATCATGCTGTCCATATCTCTTGCCATATCAGGCCTCCTGAAGTCTTTTCTCTGTGCCAACAACATAGCACGGGGCGTGCCAAGATGGACAATGACTGACAGGCAAAGGAATTGCCAACTGGAGGCAAAGCTTCCAAGGGCCTTCCGCCGGCCGATTGCGGACAATTTGACCCGCCGGCAACGGAAGTCCCTCTTTTGCGGGTCAACTTGACACAGCTGCCACTCGGATTCCCCTCTTCTTTGGGACAAAAGGTCAAAATCGTGCAGGAAAATCGCATTATATTGACATTTGTCAGAAAAAAGGGCTTTTCAAATATGCATTTTTCCGATTATCATCACGCTAGACACTGGCATTAGGTTTCTGGTCAGCATAACAATTTCCCTCAACACACCTTTACCATAAATCGACTGGAAACCAATGCCTTTTATTTTGCCCTCATCTCAACTTCTTAACAGAGCATTTTGCATTTTTCTTGCAAATTCTGCATCTAAGGTTTAAAGTTTTCCTTGGAGGTGATGCCATGCTCGTAAAATTCACATTCAAGAACGTACGCTCCTTCATCCAGGAGCAGTGCCTGAATCTGGTCGCCTCGGGCGACGACATGATGGGAGAGAACATAGCGCCAGTGTCGAAGGAGCTGCTGCCACAGAGTGCAGGAGTGCTCAAGACGGCCGCGATCTTCGGCGCGATGGCCAGCGGCAAGACGAACGTCCTGTGCGCATTGGACTACATGAAGCGTGTCGTACTGATCTCGGCCTCGCATGTACGCATCGTGCGCCAGTGCGAGACCAACGCCTTCATCGAGGGCTCACAGGACCTGGACAGCCATTATGAAGTGGAGTTCATCGAGAACGGCAGATACTATCGCTATGGTTTCGTAATCAGAAGGAAGGAGATCGTCAAGGAATGGCTCATGCGCCGCAGCGAGAGGCTCACCACCCTCTTCAGCCGGGACGAGTACTCGCTGAAGGTCGCTGGACTGTCGAAGAACGAAGCCCGCCTGATCGCACCCTCTCCCTCGACGCTCTTCATCAGCATGGCAGCCTCCCTCAACCTGGACATCAACCGGGAAGTGGGAGACGTGCTGGCCTGGTTCAGCAGGCTGACGGTCTCGCTGGAGCCGAGGCGGGAGGACCTCCTCATCTACACTGAAAAGGAGGACTACCTGGCCTCCGCCCTCAGGATCGTGCGCAAGCTGCCATGCGGCATCGAGGACGCGCACCTGATCCAGGACGGAAGCTATGTCGACATCGAGACGGAGCGCAAGGTCCGCGACAAGGATGGCAATCCCGTCAAAATCATGCACAGCCGCCTCTTCCAGGACAGACAACTCTACTCCGACGGGACGGTCGAGCTTCTGTGCCGTCTGGCCCTCGTCGTCAAGGCTCTGGACCAGGGTGCTGTCCTCTTCGTGAACGACTTCACCTCGATGATGAACACCTTCCTTTCGAACTACATCCTCTCGCTCTTCTCAAGCGGCGCACACAACCCCTCCTGCGGACAGCTCGTCATCACGGCGGGAATCTCATCCCTTATGGACAAGGCCTTCCGCAGGGACCAGATCTTCTTCACCACGATGGACGGGCTCGGGGGCAGCCAGCTTGTGCGCCTGTCCTCGATTCCTGGTGTGCGCAAGGGCGACAGCTACGAGAAGAAGCTCATCGAGAACGCCCACGTGGAGCCGCTGATGCTGGACTAGTACCTTATTCCCAGTGCGAGCGAGGGAGTCGCGAAGAAGGTGCCCGCCCAGCCGACCTCACCAGTCCTGAGGTCGACGGACATGAGATCGCCTCCCAGCTCGCAGCCTATGAGCAGGGCGAGCGACGGATTCAGGTAGTATGTGGCTCCGATGTAGCCGCCCAGGCCCAGCGTGAAGGCCGGAGAGCTGATGAAGCTGCCCGCCAAGGCGGCGCCCAGGGCGACGTCGATCGACATGGGGACATTCGTAAGCATGTAACGCCAGGAGGGACCGACGAGCATGCGTATCGTCATCGCCTCCTGGGCGATGTTGAAGTCCGCGTTGACCGATACCAGGTAGCCGATCGGAGACGAGTCGACGTAGCCGAAGTTCTGGGACGAGAAGCCGCCCAGACTGAGGCCGTCAGACCAGCTGTAACCCACACCCAGGCTGCTGTAGCCGTCGAACGAGGCGTAGGCGCCGCACAAGGCGACCGACAGGATGAGGCAGATCAGGATGGACTTCTTCATCTCAGCCCTCCTCCACGCCCTTGGCAAGGGGAATGAGGATGATCAGGAGGACGATGCCGACAAGGCCTACGACAATACCTTGCACCATCATGTTCCAGACCATCGTCAGACACATTCCGACACCCAGGAGCAGGGCGCCTGCGACGCCGAGCATGGCCAGGCCCGCCGTCCTTCCCGAGACGTGGACAGGTCCCATGCCCGTCATCTTCCGCCAGATGGCCAGAGTGGCAAGAGCCAGGATGATGCCGACGGCACCGACGACGATGCCCTGTGTGAAGGTCCCCCACTGGGGAATCAGGGCCATGCACATGCCAAGGGCGAAGAGCACACCGCTGAGGCTGCCAAGCACCAATGCAACAAGACTGCTTTTCTTCATTTTTCCTCCGGTTAAACCAACAGTTGTTTTTATAATCTGGCCCGACTATAATTCCCGATGGACACGAAGGACAACGACAATAGTCCAACAACTGTCGAGATAAAGGAAAAAGAGTGAACACACAGAACAACAGCCGGCGCCGGAGCTCGGTGGAACGCATGGAGAATGCCTTCATGGCTCTGCTGGAAAAGGAGGAACTCGAGGACATCACGGTCTCGCGGTTATGCAAGGAGGCGGGGCTGAACCGCACGACCTTCTATGCGGTCTACGAGGGGATCTGGGACCTGGCCGATTCGATCAGGAGGAAGCTGGAGGACAATCTCGACGTGATGTACCTCTCGGAGATCGAGAAGGGCTACAACGGCAACGACTACCTCAAGCTCTTTCGCCACATCAAGGACAACCAGAAATTCTATGCGACCTACTTCCGTCTGGGCTTCGATGAGCATTACCGCATCAAGAAGTATGACGTGGACAGGGCGAAGGCGGAATTCGACGACCGCTTCGTGGAGTACCATATGGAGTTCTTCCGCAGCGGCATCACGGCCATCATCAAGATGTGGCTGGCCGGGGGATGCAATGAGAGCCCCGAGGACATGTGCGAGGTGCTCAGGGCAGAGTACGGCGGACGCGGTTGAGCTGTGCTCAATTGCGCCTGAAGCCTTGTGGTGATATAGTTTCGCCAACACCAAGACGAGGAGAAGAAGATGTCTGAACAAGCATTCCTCCAGAGGACGACGACCTGTGGCGCGCTCAGGGCCCAGGACGAGGGAAAGACTGTCGTCCTGAACGGCTGGGTACACCGCGACAGGAACCACGGTGCCCTCCACTTCATCAACCTTCGCGACCGCTACGGAATCACACAGGTGGTGGTCGACGACGACGCCTCCAAGGAACTGCAGGAGACGGCCAGCCAGATCAAGCTGGAATACTGCATAGCGGTCAGGGGAACGGTGCGCCGCCGCCCGGGTGAGATGGTCAACCCCGACATGGCCACAGGCGAGGTCGAGGTCAAGGCAGAGCACATCGAGATCCTCAGCCAGTGCGCCGTCCTGCCCTTCATGATCGAGGACGAGAACAAGGCCAAGGAGGACCTCAGGCTGAAGTACCGCTACCTCGACCTGCGCGGCAAGGGCATGAGCGAGCGCATCGTCATGCGCCACAAGATCGTCAAGGCCATCAGGGAGTACTTCTACAAGACGGACTTCCTCGAGATCGAGACGCCGACGCTGATCCGCAGCACGCCTGAGGGCGCCCGCGACTTCCTCGTCCCCTCGAGGATCTACCCGGGCAAGTTCTTCGCCCTGCCCCAGTCACCCCAGCTGTACAAGCAGCTGCTCATGGTCTCAGGCATGGACAAGTACTTCCAGATTGCCCGCTGCTACCGCGACGAGGACCCCAGAGGCGACAGGCAGCTGGAGTTCACACAGCTCGACATCGAGATGAGCTATGTCCAGCGTGACGACGTCCTGGCCCTGGTCGAGGACCTCTTCAACGACGTCTTCAAGAAGGTCCTCGACGTCGACCTGCCCAAGCACTTCAGGCGCCTGAGCTACCACGACTCGATGAACACCTACGGCAACGACAAGCCGGACCTCCGCTTCGGCCTCGAGATGCACGACTTCCCCTTCGCCGAAGGCTGTGCCTTCAACGCCTTCACCGAGGCCCTGGCCAAGGGAGGAGCCGTCAAGTACATCGTCGCCCCGAAGAGCGACAAGAGGGAGTACACGAGGAAGTACATCACCGAGCTCGAGGATGCGGCCAAGGTCTACGGCGCCCACGGCCTGGCCTGGATGAAGGCCCAGGACGGCGGCCTCACTGGCGGCGTCACGAAGTTCTTCGCAGGCAAGGAGGCCGAGATCCTCAAGGAGACGGGCGCCAAGGACGGCGACATCATCCTGATTGTGGCCCACGAGGACTGGAAGAAGTGCTGCAACAGCCTCGGAGCGGTGCGCAGCAAGCTGGGAAGCGACCTTGAGCTGATCGAGGACGGCTTCGCCTTCTGCTGGATCATCGACTTCCCGCTGTTCGAGTACAACGAGGACGAAGGCCACTGGGAAGCGGCCCACCACATGTTCTCCATGCCCCAGGCCGAGTACATCGACCACCTGGAGGAGGACCCGGGTGCCGTCAAGGGCGACCTCTACGACCTCGTCCTGAACGGCTACGAGCTGGCCTCCGGCTCGATAAGGATCCACGACATCGAGCTGCAGAAGAGAATCTTCCGCATATGCAACTTCTCGGACGAGAAGGCCCAGGAGCGCTTCGGCTTCCTGCTTGACGCCTTCCGCTTCTCGCCCCCTCCACACGGAGGAATCGCTCCTGGCATCGACAGGCTGTGCATGATCGTCAGCAAGGTCAACACCATACGCGAGGTCATAGCCTTCCCGAAGAACACTGCGGCCATGAGTCCGATGGACGACTGCCCGGCGGAAGTCGAGCCGATCCAGCTCAAGGAGCTGCACCTTTCAGTCGATGCTCCCGCAAAGGACTGAGACGATATGCATAGGGGCCGGCGCCGCCGGCCTCTTTCTGTGCGCCCTGCGTCCCAACATCCTCCTTTTGGAGAAGATGCCTTCTCCAGGGCGCAAGATCCTCGTCACAGGCGGAGGACTGTGCAACCTGACCCATGACCAGGATGCCCGCCAGATGGCACATTGCTACAACGGCAAGGAGAACTTCGTCTCCCCTGCCCTCCACAACCTTCCTCCTGAGAAGATAAGGAGCTTCTTCTCAAGCCTGGCCCTGGATACTGTCGTGCGCCCTGACGGCAAGGTCTTTCCGGCAAGGGGCGATGCCCACGATGTGGTCGCCGCACTCATGAAATGCGTCAGGAATCTCGTGGTGGACTGTCCCGTCACAAGCGTGCTGAGGCGGGATGATGGCTTCATCCTCGAGACGGCAAAGGGCACAATCTCATGCACTAGGCTCGTCATTGCGACGGGAGGCCTCTCCTACCCAGGCACGGGGAGCACAGGCGACGGCCTCGCCTTCGCCCATGCGCTTGGCCACAGCATAGTCCCACCGCGCCCCGCCCTGTGCCAGCTGGTCCTGGACAGGCCCCTGGGCCAGTGCGAAGGTGTCGACGTCAAGGAGACCAGAGTGAGGATCGGCACCCATGAGACCATGGGGCCGCTGGTCATAACTGCCAGAGGCGTCTCGGGACCGGCCGCGATGGACATCTCGCGCCATGCCGACAGGACGCAGAGCGTGGAGATCGCCTTCGCACAGCTTTCGGACAGGGACATCCTCGGCTTCGATGGCGCGAAGAAGCTGGCCAAGGCCATCGCACAGCGCACTGGGCTGGCCTCGAGTCTGGTCACGGCCCTGCTTGATGACCTTGCCGACAGGAAGGTCTCCACCCTCACGAAGGAGGAGAGGAAGGCTGTCGTCAAGGCCATCACGGCCTACAGCTCACCATGCTCGACGAAGGGCGAGATGGCCCGTGCGACGGTCACATGCGGTGGCGTGGACACGGCTGAGGTCGACCGCAAAACGATGGCCTCGCGCATCTGCCCCGGCCTGTACATCATCGGGGAGGCGCTGGACGTCGACGGATGCTGCGGCGGCTACAACCTCTCCTTCGCCTTCGCATCGGCGGCCCTTGCGGCCCGCAGCCTCTCCTCCTCCTGAGCCTTCAGGACAGCCTCCATGTCGGAGAAGGAGAACTGGGCGTCCTCTATGCCATCGGCGCGCCCAGTCCACTCGACAGTGGGGTCGCCGACACGCCAGGCGTCGTCGTCCCTCACAGGCCGATCTCCGGAGCTATGGAGCCCAATGCGGCGATCGTCACCTCGATCAGATGCTCCTTCGGGATTCCGGCAAGCTCTGCGCCCTTCTCTATCACCTCGCGGTTGACGCCGGCGGCGAAGGACTTGCTGGCCCACTTCTTCTTGACGGACTTCACGCTCATGCCGACCATGCGCTCCGGCCTCATGAGGGCCGTCGCATAGACCAGGCCCGTCAGCTCGTCCACAGCGTAGAGGACCTTCTCCATCTGCCGCTCTGGCGCCACATCGGTCACAAGGCCCCAGCCATGGGAGCAGATGGCGTGGACCATGTCCTGTGGCATGTCGATCTCGGCAAGGAGCTCAGGCGCCTTGTGGCAATGCTCCTGAGGGAACATCTCCCAGTCGATGTCATGGAGCAGTCCTACGATGCCCCAGTAGTCCTCGTCCTCTCCATATTCTCTGGCGAAGGCCCTCATCACGGCCTCGACACAGAGGGCGTGGTGGTAGAGGCTCTCCGTCTTGTTGTACTTCCTGAACAGGTCAAGCGCCTGCATTCTGGATACCATTTGCGCATCCTCCTTTCTTGAAGGAATATGATACCTCGACAAGTTTTTTGCAAGCTCATTGACCATGGAGCCGCTCCATGGATTATCCTGCCGCCTATCATGGTGATCACAGTGAGCAGAGAGTTTGGAAGCGGGGGCCGTGAGCTCGCCCGCCGCCTTGCCGACGAGCTCGGCTACTCCTATTTCGACAACGAGCTCATCCAGAAGACGGCACAGGAGAGGGGTCTGGACGAGAGCTTCGTCCACCATGTGGCCGAGCGTGGGACGACAAGCTTCTACAGTACGACCATAGCCAGCCGGCTGTCGTCAGGAACCATGCATGGCGCGCTCGTCGCAGGCACCCTGAGCCGCGTCCTCGAGGAGGCGGCATGCGAGGGTGACTGCGTCATCGTAGGCAGAGCGGCGGACGCCATCCTTTCCCACCTCAGGCCGCTGAGGATTTTCGTCTACGCCGACAAGCAGTCCAAGGTCGAGCGCTGTCTGTCCCGCCGCAAAGAGGACGAGGCCATCAGTGCAAAGGAGATCGAGAAGCGCATGAAGGCCATCGACAAGGGGCGCGAGGACTTCCACGCCCTCTTCAGCGACAGGAAGTGGGGAGACAAGGCATGCTACGACCTGTGCGTCAACACGAGCGCCAAGAGGATAGGAGCCCTGGTTCCGGCCCTCGCGGCCTACGCCAAGGCCTGGGGAGGTGGGGCATGACTTCATCCGACAAGCTCTTCGCCCACACCAGCCCTGGCAAGATCTTCCTCCTTGCGGCCATTCCAGGGGCCGTCAGCATGCTGGCCAGCTCCCTCTACCAGACCCTCGACGGTATGTTCGTCGGCCAGGGACTGGGCAGCACGGCCTTCGCGGCCATCAACCTGGCCATGCCCTTCGTGATCATAAACTTCGCCGTCGCAGACCTGATCGGAGTCGGCTCCTCAGTCCCAATCTCGATCAGCCTGGGCCAGGGAAGGAGGGACGATGCGGACCAGATCTTCTCATCCTCCGTCCTGATGATCATCGCCGCCTCCACCGTCCTGGGAGCCCTCATGTTCCTCCTGGCCCCCGCCCTCATGACGCTGATGGGCGCCGAAGGGGACTTCCACCGTCTGGCGACGCAGTATCTGCGCGTCTACGCCGCCTTCTCGCCGGTGACGACGCTGGTCTTCGCGACTGACAACTACATGAGGATCTGTGGAAAGACCCAGAGCAGCATGTGGCTCAACATCTTCATGAGCTGCTGCTCGGCCACGCTGGAGTTCCTCTTCATCATCGTGCTTGGTGGCGGCGTCTGGGCCGCGGCCCTCGGAACATGCCTGTCGATGGCGATCTCGCTCGCCATCGCCATCATGCCCTTCATCCTGGGACGCAGGAACCTGCGCTTCGTCAGGCCGCGCATCACGCTGGCCATGGTCCGCAGGATACTCGCCAACGGCACACCGAACTTCCTGAACAACATCGCGGGACGCATGACATCGATCGTCATGAACATGATGCTCGTGCGCATGGGAGGCCAGGACGCAGTCTCCGTCTACGGCACCCTGATGTACGCGGACGGCCTCGTCCAGCCTGTCATGTACGGCATGGTCGACTCCCTCCAGCCTGCCATCGGCTACAACTGGGGAGCAGGCAAGAAGTCGCGTGTGAGGGCGATCGAGAAGTGCGCGATCGCTGCGGCGGTGAGCGTGTGCGCCATCTCCTTCCTCGTCATCCACGGCATCCCCGAACTTGTCGTGAGGATCTTCGTCGACGAGTCGCAGACGGCCCTGCTCGCCATGGCGATACCGGCCCTCACCGTCTTCTCATACGCCTACCTGACGCGCTGGATCAGCTTCACGACGCAGAGCTTCATGCTTGCCATAGAGAAGCCGCACTACGCGGCGGCGATAAGCATCTCGACGGCCTGCATCTTCCCCCTCGCACTGCTCTTCCTCCTCCAGGGCTTCGGTCTGGACGGCATCTGGTTCAACTTCGCGGGAAGCAACATCCTCGCCGCGATCCTCTCCCTCCTGATCGTCGCCAAAGTCTGGAAGGAGATCAGAGGGAAGGGCCTTTCCTGACGAAGAGGCCCCTGTCGCGCATGGCGCCAAGAAGCCAGAAGACAAGGAAGGCCAGCAGGTTGACCACGACTATGCTGGCCCCGACTGGCGTGCCTGCAAGACAGCTCATCGTGAAGCCCAGGACGAAGCAGACGACGGACTGGACGGCGCTGACCAGGGTCACAGCCTTGTAGCTGCGGGCGATACGCATCGCAGTGAGGCATGGGAAGATGACCAGCGCGCTGACGAGCAGGCTTCCCAGCATCCTCATGCCCAGCACTATCGTCACTGCCGAGAGGATGGAAAGCAGCATCGTGTAGCGCTCGACCTTGAGCCCGCTGGCCTGGGCGAAGGTCGAATCGAAGGTCAGCGCATAGAGCCTCGGGTAGAGGCAGATGTAGCTTGCCAGGACGAAGAGGGAGACGACGATGGACAGGACCATGTCGAGCCGGCCTACGGCCAGGAGGCTTCCGAAGAGGAAGTTGTTGATGTCCGTGTTCGTCCCCTTGACGTAGCTGATCAGGACGACGCCGATGGCCAACGAGGAGGCCGCAAGGAGGGCGACTGCGCCCTCCCCTCCCATCCTGCCGTGCCCGTCGAGGCGCAACAGGAGGATGGCGGCGACGACCACCACAGGTATTGTGACGGCCATCGGGGGCAAGGAGAGGACGCTGGCGAGCGCCAAGGCTCCGAAGCCTACATGCGACAGTCCGTCGCCTATCATCGAGTAGCGCCTCAGGACGAGGGACACTCCCAGCAGGGAGGAGCACAGCGAGACCAGGATGCCGACGACGAAGGCCCTCTGGATGAAGGCGTAGCTGAAGAACTCAATCATGGTGTCCGGCCTCCTCAAGGTAGCGCTGGCCGATACGGCTGGAGAAATAGTCGGCCTTTGGGCCGAAGAAGCAATCATGGCCCAGATGGAGGATGTGGCTCGCGCTGTTGAGCGCGGGATGTATGTCGTGTGTGACCATCATTATCGTCATGCCCTCCCTGTTGAGGCTGTCTATCAGGGCATACAGCTCGCTCGCGCTGTGTATGTCCAGGCCGGCGACCGGCTCGTCGACCAGCAGGATGGACTGGGCCGCGACCAGGGCCCGCGCCAGGAGGACGCGCTGGCGCTGTCCCCCGGAAAGCTCCTGGAAGGAACGCTTCCTCATCTCCCACATCCCCATGCGCTCGAGGTTGTCCCTCGCCCGGCTCCTGGCCTGGGCGCCGTGGAAAAAGTGGTGGCCAAGCTTGTTGACGGCCCCGCTCAGTGCGACCTCCCAGACGCTGGTCGGGAAGTTCCTGTCCCCTTGCATGCTCTGGGGCATGTAGCCTATCGAGCCGGAGGGGACATGGAAGTCGAGCTGCCCGGCCATCGGGCGGATCAGGCCCAGGATGGCCTTCACGAGCGTCGACTTGCCCGCACCGTTGTCTCCGACGACGCAAAGGTAGTCGCCCTCGTCCAGAGTGAAGTCTATATCCTTCACCACAGCCTGCCCCTCGTAGCCGAGGGTCAGCTTCCTGGCTTCGATCAGTCTCAATTCAGAGCCTCCTCAAGTGTCTTCAGGTTCTCCTCCATCAGGTCGACGTAGGTCATGCCCTGATCGAACTCACGCTTCGTGACGTTATGCGCGCTGTTGAACTGGAGGACCCTGGCCCCCGTCTCGTCGGCTATGACGGAGCTGAGGGCCGTATTGGCGTTCTCCATGTGGAGGACGACGGGGATGTCATTGTCACGGACGAAGTCGATCATGGCGGCGACGGTGCGCACGGAAGGCTCGCTCCCGGCGGCGCATCCGGGATAGGCCGCCAGCCAGTCGAGTCCGAACTCGCGGGCGAAGTAGATCAGAGGGAAGCGGTCCGCGACGACGATCGTCCTGCGCTGAGCGTCGGCGACGATGCGCACGAAGGCCTGGCGGAGATTCTCGATCTGGGCGATGTAGGCGTCGGCACGCCTCCTGTAGGCCTCCCCCTTCTCCGGGTCGAGCGAGGAGATCTCGGCGCACAGACTGTCCACGATGGCCATCTCGTTCTCGAGGCTCGTCCAGACATGCTCGTCGACGAGGTCCCCATGGCCGTGGTCGTGGTCGTGCTCATCCTCGGCTTCGACTATCCCATCCTGGCTCTCATGAAGGAGCGTGGGGACATGGTCCACGAGGCGGAAGGCCCTGACGCCATCAAGAGAGGAGATGAGGTCCTCGATCCAGCTGTCCCCCTCTCCTCCGTTGTAGATGAAGAGGTCGGCCTCGGCGATGCGCACAGCGTCTTCGGCAGAGGGCTCGTAGGAGTGGCTGTCACTGCCCACAGGAAGGAGCATACTCAGCTTCGCATCCTCCCCGACGATGGCCCTGGCGGCGTCATAGGCAGGGAAAGATGATGCGATGATGTCGATTCGGCCATCGTCAACCTCATGCACAGGAGAACAGGAGACGAGCAGCGCGAGGGTGGCCAGAGCCAGGAGGAAGGGCCTCATCGTCACTTCCCCCTCTTGGCGCACTTCGGACAGATGAGGCTGATCATGGCATCCTCGCTCAGGGCCAGGCCCTTGGATGCAAGCAGACAGGCCATCTTGCCGCTGAGCTCTTCGTCCAGGTGGACGAGCTCGCCGCAGGAGGCGCACACTCCATGCAGGTGGTGGGAGCATGAGCCCACGTAGGACCATATCCGCTCACGACCCCGCATCGCGGGAGCCACGAGGCCCTCATGCCGGGCCTGTGAAAGTATCCTGTAGACTGTCGAGAGGCCGACGCCATCCAGCCTCGAGGCGAGCTCACGCGCTCCCAAGCCCTCATGTGAGGACCTGAGGAGGTCGAGCACAGCCTTCTTCTGCCGAGTATCGTATTCCATGCAAATTGGGAATTATTCCCAAATTGCAGTTTGTGTCAAGCGCTTCAGACCCTGCCCTGCTCGTGGAGCACGCGCAGCGGATGGTTCGTGATGATCCCATCCACGCCCCACTCTATGGCATTGCGGATGTCGAGCGTCTCGTTGACGGTCCACATGTTGACCTGACGCCCCTCGCTCTGGAGGGCCTTGACCAGGCCGCCGTCCATGTCGTTGAAGTCGGGATGGTAGCAGTCGATGTCCAGCTGCCTCATGATTGACCCCAGGTGGTAGAGCCTCATGCCGCTGAACAGGAGGCCGACCTTGCATGTCGGGTCCATGCGCTTCATCTTGACCACGGACAGCCAGTTGAAGGAGGAGTAGATGACGTTCTCCTCAAGACCGTGCCTTCTGACGAGCTCCAGGACCTTCTCCTCGATGCCGGGATAGTAGACTGGCGCCGTCTTGAGCTCGATGTTCGTCACCTTGTCACGGTGGTCCTCCATGAAGGTGAGGTACTCGTCCAGCGAGGGGATGGGCGTGAAGCCATATCGGTCCTGCTGAGTCCGTCCGGCGCTGATGCGCTCAAGCTCGCTCCTCGTCAGGTCCCAGACCATGGAATCGACGCCTGCCGTCCTGGCAAGGCTCTCGTCATGGATGATCATGACCTCTCCATCCTTGGAAAGATGGACGTCGTTCTCGATGCCGTCGGCACCCTCCTCCATCGCCTTGCGGAAGGCGAGCATGGTGTTCTCCGGCCACTGTCCGCTCGAACCGCGGTGGGCAAATACTTTAGCCTGTCCCATATCAGCCTCCGATCAGGAAGTCGAGGACGTCCCAGCCTGTGCTGTTGTCCTTCCTGTAAAGCTCGCTGTAGCCGCACTGGCTGCAGCTGACGACGGTGAACTTCTTGTTCTGCACGTCGAAGATCTTCGCAAAGTTGCCCCCTGTCGCCTGGAACTGGTCGACGACATAGTGCATATTGCCGCACTTGGGGCAGATGTACTGGATTTTCTCCACGGAAAACCTCCTTGCCTACTTGGCAATGGTGCACCTTTTGTTGACCTTTGTCATTCTTTTTCGGATATTCAGAAGCATGAACGGCTTTCAGAAAAAACTCGAGGACTTCCTCCGTGGACGCCACGGATCGGACCAGCTGTCATTCACGCTCTCGCTGCTTGGTCTGGTGCTGGTCTTCTGCTCGCCGGCCTTCAGCAGCCAGGGGCTCAGGACGACCCTGTCCTTCCTCGGCATCGCGCTTGTGATATATTCCGTCTTCCGCGTCTTCTCGAAGGACGATGCGGCGCGGACGAAGGAGAACGAGGCCTTCATGAGGCCATTTCGCCGTGACGGCGCGGCCGCGGCCAGACGCAGGGCCGAGAAGGAGAGGAAGGCCAGGATGAAGGAGAAGCTCAAGACGCACGAGCTCTTCTACTGTCCCAAGTGCAAGGCGGCGTGCTATGTGCCCAAGGGAAAGGGCAAGGTGCGCATCACCTGCCCCAAATGCGGCGAGAAGTTCATAGGCAAGACCTGATGTTCGGCTACGTAACGCTCAACCCCAACGGCGCCACAGACGAGGAGAAGAGGCGCTACAGGCAGTACTACTGCGGACTGTGCAAGGCCTTGGAGCACGGCTACGGCCGCACTGCGACCAAGGCCCTCAGCTACGACATGACCTTCCTGTACATGCTCCTTGCCGACCTCTACAACCAGGAGGGCGTCGAGGAGAGGGAGCATTGCGTGGTCCACCCCGTCAAAGGGCGCAGCTTCATCGCGAGCCCCGTCTCCTCCTACTGTGCCGCCATGCAGCTCCTGCTCAGCTGGCATGTCGCCGAGGACAAGGCGAAGGACGATGGCTCGGCCAAGGCGGAACGCTTCATGGCGGCCCTCAGGGACGATGTCGACAAGGTCGTCGCCGCCTGGCCAAGGCAGAGCGGCGCAGTGCGCGAGGCCCTGGCGGCCATAGCCGGGTGCGAAGCAAGGGACGAGAAGGATGTCGACATCCCGTCGGGCCATTTCGCCTCACTGCTTGGAGAGGTCTTCTGTCCCTACGACGACATCTGGCGACGTGACCTGTTGCAGATCGGCCAGGGGCTGGGCCGTTTCGTATACATCCTCGACGCCTGGGACGACCTGGACAAGGACAGGAGGAAGGGCGCATACAACCCCTTCTCGGGACGTGTGAAGGATGATGGGTTCAAGAAGGAAGTGCGGGAGGAGCTGGAGATCTCAGCCTCCCTCGCCGCCGAAGCGCTGGAGAGGCTGCCACTGGACAGGAACCTTTCTATCCTGCGCAATTGCGTATATAGTGGAATCTGGACCAGGTTCGAGGGAATTAGGAAGAAATGAGAGACCCATACAGCGTCCTGGGTGTCAGTCCCGGCGCCAGCGAAGACGAGATCAAGAAGGCCTACAAGGCCCTTGCGAAGAAGTACCATCCTGACGTGACGGGCAACTCCCCCGAGGCGGAGGCCAAGATGCAGGAGATCAACGCCGCCTACGACGGGCTCATGAACCGCAGGAGCGGCTACAACCCCTTCGAGCAGGGCACATCCTCATCAGGCAGGCCCTATGAGGAGGAGCCCCTGATCTTCCAGGCGGTCCAGAACTACATCCGCGCCCACCGCTTCAACGAGGCGATCACGGCGCTCAGCCAGATTCCGCTCGAGCAGAGGACTGCGCGATGGTACCATCTCAACGCCGTCGCCTTCGCAGGCATCGGCAACAGGATGGAGGCGACGCTCTCGGCCCGCAAGGCATGCCAGATGGACCCAGGCAACGGAGAGTACCAGGAGCTGCTGCAATACCTCGAGTCGGGGCGCACCGCCTACCGCAGGACCTATACGACCTACACGCCGGCGGGCGGAATAGGGAACGCATGCTGCACCCTCTTCTTCCTCCAGATGTGCTGCTGTCCCTACGGCTTCTTCTGCTGAGCTTTCGACGGAATGCGCTCCATGTATGGGGCGAGCGCCACTGTGATCAGGCGCGACAGCTGGCGTGGCAATGCGTCCAGCGGGATGCTGTTGCGTCCGACGAGGGAGTCGACGATGCACTCGACCGTGCCGTTGATGACGAAGGATACGGCGCAGCGGTATGAGAGGTTGTTCGAGATCGGAAGGCCGGACAGGAAGCTGGCCGATTCCAGATAGTTTATGACACTGCCGCGCCACAGTTCGAGGACGCCGCGCCCATTGTCCATCGACAGCAGCGTCTTGTAGAACTCAGGGTCCTTGCGGATCATGTTGACGCACTCTGCGAGTATCCTCTCGCTGTCCGCATACAGTCTTGCTATGTCGAGGTCCTTGAAGAGGTCGGCCAGCTGGGCGGCCACATCGTTCTGGATGTCCTCAAGCACCTCAGAGACGTTCCTGTAGTGGGCGTAGAAGGTCCCACGGTTGACGTCGGCCCTCCGCGAGAGCTCTGTGATCGTGATCTCGTCGATGCCCTTCTCCCCCAGCAGCGACAGGAGCGCGCTGCGGATCAGTGCCCGGCTGCGCCTCGCCGACTTGTACTCGACCTTCTCCATCACAACACCCCGAAATGCTCAAGCGCCAGGCGGATGCCGCCATCGCCGCAGTCCGCCGTGACGAAGTCGGCGGCCGCCTTCACCTCATCGTCGGCGTTGCCCATGGCGACTCCGATGCCTGCGGCCCTTATGATCGGGATGTCGTTCGAGCCGTCCCCGAATGCGATCGAGGAGGCGACATCCTCCCCCTCCGCCTCCAGGAGGGCGAGCATGGCGGAGGCCTTGTCGACGCCCTTCTGGCACACCTCGCTCATCAATCTGGCGGGCACGCCTACAGTGTTCACGATGACGTCGAAGCGGGCATCGAGGAGGCGGTGGGCCTCGTCCATGTCACCTTTGGGTGCGAGGAGGAGCAGCTTCGTGACCTTGTCTATGCCATCGAGGCTGTCGACGAGCTCCACGTTGGCTATCTTTATGTCCCCTCCCGCATAGCGGCGGAACCAGGAGACCATGAGGTCGGCGAAACCGGACAGGCAGAATGAGTGCCCGTCAGTCTGGAGGAGGACCTGCCATCCATGGCTCTGGCAGACCTCGAGGTAGAAGTCGAGGTCCTCTCGGGTGAAGTAGGAGGCGTAGACGTCCTTCCCTTCAAGGAAGGCCCTCGCGCCTCCGCTGTAGACCCCGCCGTCGAATGGAATGGCGGAGAGCCTGTCGTCAAGCTCCGCCGGACTGCGTCCTGTGGCGAGGAAGAGCCTGTGGCCCTTCGAGCGGGCTTCAAGCAGGGCCTCGAGCGTGTCCTGGGGCAGGCCCCTGCCGAAGGGTAGCAAGGTCCCGTCCACGTCGAAGAAGAGGTTGCGCCTCACAGTTCCACGCACCTGTAGCCCAGGTCGTTGCGGATTGCGGCGACGATCTGGTCGATATGGTCCTGGTTCCTCGTCTCGAGGCCAAGGCGGAGCATGCAATGCTGGAGGTCCGTGCTGTCAGTCTTCCTGTCGTGCTCGACGGATACGACGTTGGCCCCCAGCTGGGCGACCAGGGCACTGACGAGGGCCAGCTGCTTGGGCCTGTCGTAGACCTCGATCTCGAGCTCGACCTGGCGGCCCTGCATCATGAGGCCCCTCGTGATGACGCGCGAGAGGATGGTCACATCGATGTTGCCTCCACTGACCAGGCATACAGTCTTCTTTCCGGCAAGGTCGACCTTTCCGGACATCGCGGCGGCGACGGAGACGGCGCCAGCACCCTCTGCGACAAGCTTCTGCTGCTCCATCAGCGAGAGGATGGCGCTGGCGATTTCGTCCTCGCTGACCGTGACGACCTCGTCGACGTATTTAGAGCAATAGTCGAAGGTCTTCTCGCCAGGCGTCTTGACCGCGATTCCATCGGCGATGGTGGCCACACGCTCCAGAGTGAGCCTCTTGTGCGAGCTGAGTGCCTTCTTCATGCTCGCGGCGCCGGCCGCCTGCACTCCGACGACACGGCACGATGGGCGCAGCGACTTTATCGCGAAGGCCATGCCGCTGATCAGGCCGCCGCCACCGACGGGCACGAGGCAGATGTCCATGTCGGGAAGGGCGTCGAGGATCTCGAGCGCTATCGTCCCCTGGCCCGCGATGACATCGTCGTCATCGAAGGGGTGGATCATGGTGCGTCCAGTCTCGGCCGCGATTGCGAGGGCCCTCTCGTAGGCGTCGTCGTAGACGCCGGGAACAAGCTCGACCTGGGCTCCGTAACCCCTCGTCGCCTCGACCTTGGAGATCGGAGCGCCCTCTGGAATGCAGATCACGGCGTCGATTCCGGCCCTCTGGGCCGCCAGGGCCACGCCCTGTGAATGGTTGCCCGCAGAGCATGCGACGACACCCCTCGCCTTCTCCTCGGCGCTGAGCCTGTGGATCTTGTTGTAGGCGCCGCGCAGCTTGAAGGAACCTGTGAGCTGCAGGTTCTCCGTCTTGAGGTAGACTTCATTGTCCGGGAACATGCGCGGAGCGCGGATGAGGTCGGTCTGTCTGGCGACCCCCTTGAGGGCGAAGACCGCCTGGTAGAGTGAGTCCAATGTCAACATGGCATGAGAGTAAATCTTTGGTGACGATTCATCAACAACATGCTAAGGTAGTGGGCAGCGGAGGTGACGCCATGTACAGAGAGGCCAAGGCCCATTTCACCCACACGGAACGCTGGTTCAGCGCCAAGGGAAGGCGCTTCGACTACGAGGAGGGACTCGGGCCATACGAGTACCTGATGGGCGCCCTGGCGGGCTGCTTCACATCGACCCTTCTGGACGAGCTCGCGGCGGCAGGCGTCGAAGTCGGCGACATCGACGTCCACTGCTATGGCAGGAAGCGGGAGAGCGTGCCGACGACGCTGGAGGAGACCTTCATCGACCTGAGCGTCCACGCCCCGGCAGAAAGCGCGGAGGCCATCCTCGAAGCCGTCGGGAAGACCAAGGAGCACTGCTCGATGTACCAGACGATAAGGTGCGTCAGCACCATGCATGTCAGCTGCGAGGTGGTCAAGTGAACATAAGGGAACTTGAGATCCTGCTCTTCGACGCCTTCAGCGCCTCGCTCAAGAGGCTGTGCGCAGACGACTACCTCCTCTTCTCCACACAGAAGAAGAAAGGTCCAATCACACACCGCATCGCGATGTACCTTGAACAGGAGCTGGCCAATCCGGCGATGCTGTGCGACACACAGTTCCAGATCAGAAGCGAGAAGGAATGCTTTACACCGGACATCGTCGTCCACAACCGCATGGGCGAAGAGTACATGGCCCTCTTCTGGCAGGACGGCTACCTGAGCGCCCACGAGAGGGAGAACGCCAGGGACTTCCACAAGGAGAAGCGCTGCTTCACCTTGGCCTTCAGTCTGCTTCCCGACAAGGACTACTTCCTGATCTACCGCTTCGCGGAGAACTACACGGACTACCTCCACATCTCCCGCGACGACTTCAGCGAGACCGTCCTCAAACGCTGCGGCGTCGACGAGGACATCTTCGACGACCAGCTGCGCTTCAAGCTGGTCCGCCGCCGCGGGAAGAAGGCATCAGCGGCTGAGGATGCGCCCCTCTCCGAATAGCTTGCGTACACAGCGCTTGTGGGCGTCCTCGCAGCCGTTCCAGGGCTTGTCACGGTTCTCGCTCTTGTACTTCTGGGAGAGGTAGACGTCATCAGCCTGACAGCGCTCGAGGTTGTCCTTCAGCAACCGGGCAAGCAGGGCGAGGAAGTCGGCCAGGCGGTCGCCAGAGAGCTCCTCATGGGCCGTGCGCAATCTCAAGCGTATGATGGATGCAGAAGCCCTTGCCCTCAGCCAAAGCCTTCGCGAACTCGGCGTCGTCCCTGTAGAGCGCAGCGACGGTGCGCACATAGCGCTCAAGCCTCTGGTCCATGTAGTCGCACACGAGGCAGCCCTTCTCCCGCTTCGCCACCCACTCGCCCAGCTGGGCGTAGAGCTTCTGGCCCTTCCGGGCGGAAGTGCACTCCCCGATGCGCTCAAGCAGGGGATACAGCTCACCCTTCGACTCGTTCATGTAGGTGTCCAGCACCAGCGACAGGCTCTGGGCCTTGTTCTTCTCGGCCAGGGCCTGGAAGTGGGTCGGACAGAAGCCCTTGCGGTTGATCTCGACACGGATCTCCGGCACCATGATGGCCGGCCCGAGGTAGTAGTTCAGGGCATCTTCCCCCGCCACTGCCATAAGGTCGCATATGAAGCACTCGCTGCCGCTTCTCAGCCCGTCCCATACGGGTATGGTCTCAAGCTCGATTTTCACAAGAAGCCTCCTTATCCCCCATTCTAGCAGTCCAAGGCGGGCGAAGGCCAGAAAAAAGACTTCGTAAGGGCCGCAAACCATTGTCCACCACTCAATTGCCTTGTCCGGTGCATTCCGTTACAATGGCCCTGTTTCTAGGAGATGCCTGAAATGAGAATGTCAAACATGTTTTCAAGAACCCTTAGGGAAGCTCCCAACGGAGCCGACAGCAAGGGCTACGAATATCTGCTGCGCGCGGGCTTCATCAGGCAGATGGGAGCTGGAATCTTCTCCCTCCTGCCCCTCGGCTTCCGCGCCACGGCGAAGATAGAGGCCATCATCCGCCAGGAGATGGAGAGGATTGGAGCTCAGGAGATCCTGATGCCCGTCGTCAACACCGCCGACATCTGGAAGGAGACCGGCCGCTACTACTCCATCGACAAGGAGATGAGCCGCTTCGAGGACAGGGTCGGACGCGACATGGTCCTCGCCATGACCCATGAGGAGGCCGTCACGGACATCGCCCGCGGCGAGATCGACTCCTACAAGAGGCTGCCCCTCCTGGTCTACCAGATCCAGACGAAGTGGCGCGACGACCCCCGCCCCAGGGCAGGTCTGATCCGCGTGAGGGAGTTCACGATGAAGGACTCCTACTCCTTCGACCGCGACCAGGCAGGCCTCGACAAGGTCTACAAGGCCCACTACAAGGCCTACTTCCGCATCTTCTCACGCTGTGCGCTGCCTGCGATCGCCGTCGGCGCCGATTCGGGCATGATGGGAGGCAAGGTCAGCCACGAGTACATGTACCTGTCCCCCATCGGAGAGGACACGATCATAAACTGCCCCAAGTGCGGCTATACGGCGAACAGGCAGGTCGCCACCTTCCAGAAGGACTACTACGCAGAGCCTGAGAAGGCCATCGAGAAGATCGCGACGCCCGATGCCAAGACGATTGACGACCTTTGCGCCTTCCTGAAGATCGAGCCCCGCCAGACGGCCAAGGCAGTCTTCATGGTGGGCACCTTCGTCAACGACCACACCGGCGAGGAGCACGAGAAGCTGATCGTCGCCATCATCCGCGGCGACATGGACGTCGAGGAGAGCAAGCTGTCCAACGCGGCGCGCGCCAACTCCATCCGCCCTGCACACGAGGAGGAGATCCTCGAGCACGGCATCGTGCCCGGCTTCGGCTCCCTGATAGGTGCCAAGGGTGACATCATCGCCATCGTCGACGACTCGGTCGCCAAGTCCAACAACCTGGTGGCAGGCGCCAACGAGGCCGGCTACCACTTCATCAACACGAACTACGGCCGCGACTACGATGGTACCGTCGCCGACATCGCCTCGGCCCGCCAGGACTACCGCTGCCCCGTCTGCGGACAACCCCTCAACTCCTCCAAGGGAGTCGAGATCGGCAACATCTTCCAGCTCGGCACCCGCTACTCCGAGAGCATGGGATGCTACTACCAGGACGAGGACGGAGTGAGGAAGCCTGTGATCATGGGCAGCTACGGCATCGGAGTGGGACGCCTTCTGGCATGCATCGCCGAAGAGTACAACGACGAAGCAGGCCTCAAGCTCCCGATCTCGGTGGCGCCCTATCAGGTCCACCTGATCAGTCTGGTCAAGGACAACGCTGTCGGCGAGGAGCTCTACGAGAAGCTCCAGAGCGCCGGAATCGAAGTCCTCTACGACGACAGGAAGGAGTCGGCTGGCGTCAAGTTCGCCGATGCCGACCTGATTGGACTGCCCATCAGGATCACAGTGGGCAACAGGAGCCTCAAGGAAGGCAAGGTCGAGGTGAAGATCCGCGAGACTGGCGAGGAGACGAGCTTCCTGGTCAGCGACCTGGCCGACGAAGTCAAGGCGACAGTCGCAAGACTCCAGAAGGAGATCGACGACAACATCGTCGAGAAAGAGCTCAACTGAGAAGCGCAGGCTGCCGGAAGCACGACCGGCAGCCTTTTTTTGTCCTTCCATCACACGGAATCCGGAAAGTCAACGACCACTGACGCTGGTGCACCACATCAGCAAATAAAAACAATCTATTCAATTCCTGAATCAGATATCTTCAGTTAATTCATAATCTGATTTGGAATCGATTGATGTCTGAGGGCAAGAAAAATCCCGGCCGAGGCGGAACCTGACCGGGAGTTGTTGGACCTTAGGAGTTTGCTGCTACATCCTCGAATAGAGGTCCATGTAGATCTTGGACGAATTGTTCCAGGACCAGTCCTCGAGCATTCCACGCTCGACCATCTGGTCCCAATGCTCCCTTTCGCTGTTGTAGACGAAGAGTGCGTGCTTGATCCGTCCAAGCAGTTCGTCACAGGAATAGCCTGCGAAGGAGAAGCCCGTGCCCGTATTCTCCATCGGGTTGTAAGGCTTGACAGTATCCTTCAGGCCTCCAGTCTCATGGACGATTGGAATCGCGCCGTAACGCAGGCTGATCAGCTGCGTCAGGCCGCATGGCTCGAAGGCCGAAGGGACGAGGAAGGCGTCAGCCGCCGCGTAGATCTTGCGCGAGAGCGTATCGGAGTACGTTATGTTCGCACTGACGATTCCAGGATACTTCCAGGCGTAGTAGCGGAACATGTTCTCGTAGTTCGATGCGCCGGTGCCAAGAACGACGAGCTGGACATGCATGCCGCACAGCTGGTCCATGATTCCGTCGATCAGGTCCAGACCTTTCTGGTCGGTCAGTCGTGAGACGAGGCCGAGCATCAGGGCCGAGTCGTCGACAGGCAGCTTCAGCTCCTCCTGGAGGGCCTTCTTGTTGGCCTTCCTCAGGCTCCTGAAGTCCTTCACGCTGTAGTTGACGTAGATCTTGTCGTCCGTCGCCGGATCCCAGACCTTGTAGTCGAGGCCGTTGATGATTCCCCACAGCCTCTCATGGCGCCACTTGAGGATGTCGTCCAGTCCGTCGCCGAAGTTCGGCGTCTGGATCTCCCAGGAATAGGTGTTGCTCACCGTCGTGATGTAGTCGCTGTAGACGAGGCCGCCGCGCAGCATCGAGCAGTTCCACTCCTGCTGGGGGATCGAGGTGTCCTGGTAGGGGCTCACCAGCTTTCCAGGCTGGAAGCATTCATCAGGCAGGCCGGAGACCCAGCGGATGTGGCCAACGTTCCAGGTTCCCTGGAAACGGAGGTTGTGGATCGTCATGACCGTCCTGATGCCCTGGAAGAAGGGGTCGCCCTGGAAGACCGTATTGAGGTAGACGGGCACCAGGGAGGCCTGCCAGTCGTGGCAGTGGATGATGTCAGGGCGGAAGCCGATCAGAGGCAGGGCCGAGAGGCATGCCTTGCTGAAATAGGCGAAGCGCTCTAGGTCCTGGAACATGTCGTAGTACGGCACCATGCCGGAGAAGTACTGCTCGTTGTCGATGAAATAGTATGTGATTCCATCAAGCTCGAGCTTCTGTACGCCGACATAGATGCGGTTGTCCATCTGGAAGTAGTAGACGGTCTCTGTGTGCTCCCGGTACTCCGGCTTTATGCACCTGTAGTTGGGCAGCATGACACGGATGTCATACTCTTCCTTTGGAAGGGCCTTCGGCAGCGAGCCCACGACGTCGGCAAGACCTCCAGTCTTGACGAAGGGCACGCATTCGGAGGCGACGAACAATATCTTCTTCATAAATCAAGGCCATCCTTTTTTTCTTTGTGTGCAATTATACCCTGACAATTTTGCCGGAGGAATGGAAAAATGCCCAACTTGTGGCCTTTTTCCCGCATGGCCAATGCGGATTGGACCATATTTGACCTCTTTTGCACATTCTGGAAGCCTGCCCGACGCCTTTTTGGCTTGCCACGGTCCAAAGCGCGTGCTTTATAATTCTGAGACATGAGTGAGAAATATCCTTTATCAAGAAAGATGAGGAAGATCATAGACATCTCGGCTCTCTTCATAGAGCGGGATGTCGACAAGCTCACACCAGAGACGATCGATGCGATGAACACGCGCTCGGTAGCATCGAGGCGTGTCGTGCGCAAGCTGCTGTACAAGCCCAGCCGGCTCATCTCGAAGACCACCTACGTCATCCCGGTCAACGAGGGTGTCGTGACAGGATACTTCTTCAACTCGCTCGAGGACCTGACGCTGACCAGCCTGAAGCCCATGATCATCTACTTCCATGGTGGAGGCTGGGTCTTCGGCAACATGGACCTGTACGGCATGTACTGCAGCCATGTCGCCCATCTGACAGGAGCATGCGTCCTCCTGGTCGACTACAGGCTTGCACCGAAATACAAGTTCCCGACCGCAGTCGAGGACTGCTACGACTCCTACCTGTGGGCCTTGCAAGGCATAAAATACTGGAAGGTCGACCCCGACAGGGTCTTCCTCATGGGCGACAGCGCAGGCGGAACGCTGTGCGCAGGCGTCAGCCTCCTGGCACGTGACCGGAAGGTCATGATGCCCTCCGGCCAGATACTCCTCTATCCATGTACGGACGGAAGGCTGCGCACGGAGTCCTTCGCCCAGTACTCCGACAGTCCGACGCTCTCGGAAAAGCAGATGCAGTTCTACATCTCGAGCTACCAGAGGGAGCCGAAGGACATACTCTCGCCGCTCTTCTCGCCGCTGCTCGCCAGCGACCTCTCGCGGCAGCCCGACACGCTGGTCATCGGAGCGGACTACGATCCGCTGAAGGATGACGGCCGCCTGTATGCCGAGGCCCTGAATGCGGCTGGCTCCACTGCGAACTATCTGTGCGTGAAGGGCACAGTCCACGGCTATGCCCTCTATCCCCATGCGACGGGCACTGCCCAGACGGACTGCATGCTGCGCCAGTTCACATCCGGGCGCCCATGTCAGAAGATCCAGCCCCTGACGGAGACGGAGCTCAAGAGGGATGGCCGCATGAAGATGCAAGCGGCAAAGGAGAGGCTTCATGAGAAGGATTCCAGCGCTTCTGCTGCTGACGATTAGCCTTCTGCTGGTCCCAGCATGCAAGCAGCCGAACATCTATTCGGCGCTGGGATTATACTCTCCCGTCGACGACAACCTTGGAGAAGTGGAGACGGTGCTCGTAAAGGCAGGAAGCTTCAACCTCCTGAGCCTCAGCTCACGCCCCCAGCGCCTTGTCATAAACTACACACTCGGCCAGGAGTCCGTCCTCCTCAAGGAGCTGGACGGGAGCGACATGACACGTCTGATCCAGAGCATCGACTATCTGTACAGGCATGGAGACCTGGAGGCCTTCCTGGCGATGAAGCTCGATGATGCCACGAAAGAGGCCACAGAAGACACGAAAGCGCTCGCACAGGACATCATTGAGGACATCGAGGACATCGTCATGCGTGTCGTCGATGGCCTTGCCGAGCTTGGAGGAATCAACGCTGGAGCCTTCCAGAACTTCTTCGACTTCTTCAAGGATATGGTAGCATCGAATCAAGCCGAGACTGTGATGGACTACCTTGCCATACAGCTCACGCTCGACCTTCTGTCCTCATGCTTCGAGCTCGTCTCGATCGTCTTTCTGGACCTCGTGCCTGACGCCGCATCCTTCACCTGGGATGAGTTCATAAACAAAGGAAAAGGTCTGACACCTGAACAACTGCTCAGTGCCGCCTCCGAGAACATCGTCAGCATGACGGACTGTCTGCTGGACGGAGTCTCGAACGCAGATCTGGTCTCAAGCCGCATTCCCGACTTCGTCAGCCTCTCGACGATAGTGGATGGCCTATTATGAGGAAGGTCTGGCTCGTCATCCTGCTGCTCATACCGGCCATGCTTGGCGGTGCGGACACACGCGCCATGGCGATGGGCGACGCCCGCCTCACAGCCTACGACACTGACTACGCATTCACACACAACCCGGCAGCCCTTTCTGCCAGCGGCTTCTCGCTGCGCCTGCCTGTGGACGCCAGTCTCTACAACTTCACGCCAATCGCCAGCAACGACCTCATTGCCCACATCCAGGACCTCGCCTCGATGGACAGACAGAGGATGGTGAACTCCCTTCTGGACATATTGCGTTCCTTCAACGGCCAGATGCCTTTCATCGACCTCGATGAAGGCTTGAGCCTTACTGCAGGAGGATTTGGAGTGGACCTAAGACTTTGGCAAGGCCTGCTTACGAATGGTGGATCCGTCGGCACGCAGCTCATCCTGAGTGCGGGAGGACAGGCCTCATACGGTCTGGGCCGGACAATCGACTTCGACACCTGGTCGCTTTCCCTTGGAATGGCGCAGAAGTTCTCATACGCATTCGAAAGCCAGAGCGTCGGAGCCGAGACGGTCGTAGGCCTCATGCTCGACGAGCGTCAGCTCGATGAGCTGGACTACAGCGTCACGAGTTCAATCTCGCTGGATCTGGGCATGCTCGCCCAGCTCCCACTCGGCTTCAAGGCGGCCCTCGTCATGCGGGACACCGGAGGCTGGACGGAGACGAAGGACCGTACAGGCGACCGGCACTCAGAAGCGATGGACTTCTCAATCGACACCGCACTCGGCTGGAGCGGGCAGTGGTCCTTCCTCTCACTCGAGCTGGAAGTCGGCCTGAGGGACATCATATCGCTCGTCGACGCCGTCGCCTGGATGGAGAGCTTCAATGCCGGTGCGAGGCTGGGTCTGACGAGGTTCATCGACATCTACGCGGGAATCAATGGAGGATACCCCTCGCTGGGCCTCGCCTTCGACATTCTGTGCTTCGACCTGGCACTCGGCTGGTGGTGGGAGGACTATGGCATCGACTATGGCCTCGCTCCGCGAGATGTCCTCTCGATCGAGTTCGCCCTCTCCTTCAAGTAGGAACTAGAGCTCCTCGACCTTCTCCAGCGCATAGCCCTCACCCTCGACCACCTTCTTGAGAAGGCCATCAGGCAAGTCTCTGTCCACATCGAGCAGGACGAGCTTCCTGTCGTAGGAGATGTATGTGACGGCCACGCCGCTGATGGCGTCCAGGGCCCTGTGCAGCCTGTCCTCACATGCTGTGCAATGCATGCCGCTGACAGTCAGCCTCAGCTGGGCCGTCCTTCCATCAAGCTTCTTGACCGGCACCGCAGACTGTCCTGCTGATGACTTGCAGCATGAACCGTCACCCTTGAAGTGGCGGATTGACCCCTTGACGGCGAAGACCATCAGGATGACGACGATGACGAATATGATTGTGTCGACCATCTCATTTCCCCTTGCCGCGCCTTCCGCGCAGCTTCTCGACCAGCGTATAGATGCCGGCACCGATGATGTAGACGACGATGATGATGCCGAAGAAGATCAGCATCGACGATGTGGAATCTCCCATCAGACAAATCCTCCCTCAAGACGCAGGGACCTCTTGCGAGGCCCCTGTGGTCTTGTGTGTGGCGCAGCTCAGGCGCTTGCCGCTTCGACGCTCCGCTTGCTGTAGCTCTTGAGGTCCTTGTAGGGATCCTTCCTGAAGAGGCCATAGAGCATGGCGGCCAGGAAGACGAAGGCCACTACAGTGCCGAGTGAGAACGAGCCGTAGATGAAGAGCTTGCCCAGCTGGAAGACGATCATCGTCGTCACGTAGGCGAAGACGTTCTGGAAGATGATGGCGAACCAGAACCACTTCCTGCTCTGCAGCTGCTGCGCCATTGTCGCGATGGCCGCCAGACAGGGACTGTCGAGCATGTTGAACATCAGGAAGCAGAAGGCCGCCAGCGCGCTCGGCGCACCTGCATAGGTGAACCACTGGGCGACGCCGGGTGCGACGACTCCCGCATCCTCGACATCTCCCGCGACGCTCGCCAGGACGCCCATCGTGGAGACGATGGCCTCCTTTGCGGTGAATCCGGAGAGGGAGGCCGCCACAGGCTGCCACTCGCCGAAGCCGAGGGGCGCGAAGACGGGAGCGATGGCTCCACCGATGGCCGCAAGCAGCGAATCGTCGCTGTCCACCATGCCGAAGCCGTCAGGTCCGAAGCCGAAGCCTCCGAGGAACCACATGACGACACAGGCGAGGAAGAGGATCGTTCCAGCCTTGATGATGAAGCCCTTCAGCCTCTCCCAGACATGCAGCAGGACTGTGCGTACGGAGGGGATGTGGTAGGAGGGCAGCTCCATGACGAAGGGGGCCGGCTTGCCGGCGAAGGGCTTCGTCTTCTTGAGGATGATGGCGCTGACCAGAACGGCCACGATGCCCATGAAGTAGGTCGTGGGAGCGACCCAGGCGCTCTCGGCGTAGCCCATGACGGCTCCTCCGATGACGCCGGCCATCAGGGAGATGACAGGCAGCTTCGCTCCACAGGGGATGAAGGTGGCCGTCATGATCGTCAGCCTCCTGTCGTTGTCCTGTTCGATGGTGCGGCTGGCCATGATGCCCGGGATTCCGCATCCAGAGGAGATCAGCAAGGGAATGAAGCTCTTGCCCGACAGGCCGAAGTGGCGGAAGACGCGGTCCATGACGAAGGCGATGCGGACCATATAGCCGCAGTCCTCGAGGATCGACAGGAAGAGGAAGAGGATGGCCATCTGGGGCACGAAGCCCAGGACGGCGACCAGTCCGCCTACGATGCCGTCGACGACGAGGCTCGTGACGACCTCACCCGCACCTATGGCGCCGAGCATGTTCGTGAAGAGGTCGGCGACCCAGCCGCCGAAGGTGTCGTTCGTCCAGTCCGTCACCCAGGTTCCCACAGTCGTGACCGAGATGTAGTAGACGATGAACATGACTGCGATGAAGATGGGGATGCCGAGGATCCTGTTCGTGACGACGCGGTCGATCTTGTCTGAGACGGAGAGCTTGGCTCCCGCCTTCCTGACAGTCGTCGAGACGAGCTTCTGGATGTACTTGTACCTCTCGTCCGTGATGATGGACTCGATGTCGTCGTCCTTCTTCTGCTCGACCAGCTTCCGCTCGTCGGCGATCGTCGCCTTGGCCTGGGCGCTGATGCTGAGTGTCGGCATGACCTTCGGGTCGTTCTCGAGGGCCTTGACGGCGTACCAGCGCCTCTTGTTGGCGGGAAGGTCCTCCAGCAGGTCCATCACCTTGGACACGGATGCCTCGATGTCCGAGGAGAAGATGTCCTTGGGCAGGGCGGCCTCACCCTGGTGGGCGACCTTGACCGCAGTGTCGATCAGGCTGTCTAGTCCCGTCTTCTTCAGTGCCGAGGTCTCGACGACGGGGCAGCCGAGGACCATGGACAGCCTCTTGCTGTCGATCTTCAGGCCCCGCTTCTCCATCAGGTCGGCCATGTTCAGGGCGATGACCACAGGGATGCCCGTCTCGATGAGCTGGGTGGTCAGATAGAGGTTGCGCTCGATGTTCGTCGCATCGACAAGGTCGATGATGACGTCCGGATTCTCCTCCAGAAGGTAGTTCCGGGAGACGACCTCCTCAAGCGTATAAGGGCTGAGGGAGTAGATGCCGGGCAGGTCGGTCACAGTGATCTGCTCACCGCGCTTCCTGTCCTTGAGCCTGCCTTCCTTCTTCTCGACGGTGACGCCGGGCCAGTTTCCGACGTACTGGTTCGCACCCGTGAGGGCGTTGAACATCGTCGTCTTTCCACAGTTGGGGTTTCCTGCAAGGGCGAACTTCAATTCCATCCTTACGCCTCCTTGACCTCTACGCAGGCCGCGTCGCCCTTCCTTACGGAGAGCTCGTAGCCCCTGACAGTGATCTCGACAGGGTCTCCAAGCGGGGCGACCTTCCTGATGTAGAGTTCAGTCCCCTTCGTGATCCCCATGTCCATGATCCTCCTCTTGTAGGCGCCGTCCCCGTCGATCGACAGGACACGCACCTTGCTTCCGACCTGGGCTTCCCCTAGTGTCATGTATATCCTCCCTGTGGATCTCAGAGATCCACCATAATGTGCTTCGCCATATCGGCGTTCAGTGCGATGCGTGCGTCCTTGACGCTGACGATCACGTTGCCGCCTAGTCTGTTGACCACTTCAAGCTCGGCCGCGTTCACGAAACCGAGATTCATCAGGTACCGTCTGGTATCCTCGTTTCCACCAATCCTCGAGACGGTCGCCCTGTCTCCAATCTGCATCAATGTAAGTGGCATCATCAGTCCTCTTTTGTTAGCTGGTGCTAATTTCCAGTTCGAGAGTTAGCATATGCAAACAGACACAGGAGGTCAACACCTTTTTGGGATTGAGGAAGAACATCTGATGAGAAAAGGAGATGAAATGTTAAATAAAGCTAACACAGGTCAAGCGGCAGAGACCAAGAATGTTTGAGATGGCTAATCTACGGCTCCTGCCGGCAATTGGAGCTTCAAGCCGGTCGAGGATGGCGTCTGGGTAAAAAAAACCCCTATGCGGGAAAAAGGAGGTAAACCGCTGTAGGGGAACAAAAGGAGGTAAATTTATATGTCTGGGAACTTCCGTTCCCTGTGTTTATGGCCCTAAGATATAGGAATACGGATTGTGTGTCAATATTTTTTTGGAAAATTTGTATACAAATCTTCGATTTTTATTCCCATTTGGGACAATGCAGCCATTTCCCCAGAGATTTTTCTTTGTGTTGTATATATTTATTCTCTTTGTAAAATTTTTTGAAATTCTTGAGAATTTTCTGTCCGATAGCTCGATTTTGACCAATCTGGAAGGAAAGTGATGGGCAATGGACAGAAAAATGCCCGGGCCTTGACCCGGGCGATGTCTTCTCAGTTCTTCATGCTGAATGGCTGGCGCGTGTTCTCGAGGACGTCCCTCCAGAGGCTTCCCTCCGTGTCGACGTGGCTCCTGCGCGAGACTGCCTGCTTGATGGGCAGGTAGACGAACTGGTTGTTCACACGACTGACCAGGCAGCGGGTCTTGCCGGCCATGGCCGCATGGACGGCGTGGGCGCCAAGACGGGCGCAGTAGATCGAGTCGTAGCTGTTTGCCGGGGAGGAGCGGATGATGTAGGAAGGATCGATGTACTTCACGGAGGTCGGGATGCCCTCGTCCTTGAAGTACTGCTTGATCCTCTCCTTCAGGAAGATGCCGATGTCATGGTACTTGATGTTTCCACTGGCATCCGTCTCTCCCGTGGGAGGAGCGAACTCCTGGCCCGCACCTTCAGCGACCAGGATGACGGCGTGTCCGCGCTCGAGGATCCTCCTCTTGAGGTGCTCGAGCAATCCGTTGGGTCCTTCGAGGTCGAAGGGGCTCTCGGGGATCAGGCAGAAGTTCACATCGGACTGCGCCAGGGAGGTGTGCGCGGCGATGAAGCCGGACTCGCGTCCCATGACCTTCACAAGTCCGATGCCGTTGATCGAGTTCTTGGCCTCGACGTGGGCTCCTCGGACGGCGGGCACGGCCGATGCGACGGCGGTGTCGAAGCCGAAGGAGGAGTCGATGAAGCTGAGGTCGTTGTCGATCGTCTTGGGAACGCCGACGACTGCAATCTTGAGGCCGCGCTTGGCGATCTCCTCACCGATGTCGTATGCTCCGCGCAGGGTGCCGTCGCCACCGATCGAGATGAGGATGTTGATGTTCAGCCTTTCGAGGGAGTCGACGATCTCCTCGACCTGCTTTCCGCCGCCGCGGGCGCTGCCGAGGATGGTTCCGCCCTTCTCCTGGATGTCGTCGACGACATCAGGATCGAGGGGGATCAGGGGCCAGGAGGAGTTCTCGAGCAGGCCAAGGTAGCCGTACTGGATTCCGGAGATCCTCCTGACGCCGTAGCGGTACCACAGACAGCGGACGACGGCCCTGATGACGTTGTTCAGTCCGGGGCAGATGCCTCCGCAGGTGCATATCGCGGCGTGCACATGGCTGGGGTTGAAGTAGATCTTCTCCCTGGGTCCGGCGACCTCCATGGCGTCCTCATGGACAGGCTGCCTCTTGCCGTCCACGACCTCGGTCTCTGTCGAATAGAGGACCTTGTCCTCGTCCTTGACGTAGTCGGCCATGCCGTCTCCGCCCTGGTGGCTCATCCTGATCGGAGACTGGAGCTTGGCCTCTCCGAGGGTCTCGATCTCGAAATCGTAAAGCCGATCACCCATCCGTTCTTTCCTCCATCATTTCTTCGAGACGACTTTTGAAGGTTCCATAAGGCTCCATCACCCTCTCCTTGGCCTCCTGCTGGAAGTCGCGGTAGAGGGAGCACAGCCGCCGTCCGAAGGCTGTCAGGCACGCCCCGTCATGGGACGCTCCTCCTCTTCTCATCTCGAGGACCTCGTGGCCCAAGGTGGCCTCGAGCCTCTTGACCATATTGTAAGCCTTTGTATAGGAGATTGTCATGTCTTTTGCGGCCGCTCTGAGGCTTCCAAGACTCTCGACACGCTCCAGAAGCCACAGGACACCTATGCCCATGAACTTCTCGCCTTTGTCGTCGACGATGTAGAGCTTGACTTTCAGGTCCACAGCTCACCTGCCGCCTGGTAGACCTTGGCGATGAGGTCCTCCAGCTGGTCCTGCTCGACGGAGCAGTAGGCCAGACGCAAGGTCCTGTCCATGATGTTGATCGTTCCGATTCCGTACTTGTCCAGAAGGTAGGTCCTGAGCTCCTCGGCGCTGTGCCCCTTCGTGTCGAAGGCCATGAAGTAGCCTGAGTTGAATGGATAGGCTGAAAGCAGGCTGTCGTCCTGGCGGGAAACGGCCCTGTGGACGATCTGGTAGCGGGCCTTCATCTCCTCGAATGTGAGCTTCTTGTCCCGCTCGACGTTCTTCCCATTCTGGTAGGCGTGCAGCAGCATCGACTGGCCCGGCCTGTCGCAGTTTGAGACTGTGCACCTGATGGCGCCCAGAGTCTTCTTGACCAGCGCATCCAGCTGGGCGGCGTCCAGACCCTTCGAGCCGTAGGTGACGAAGCCTACGCGGAAGCCCCAGACCATGTCCTCCTTCGTAGCGGCGTCACCCTTGACAGCAAAGATGTTCTCATGGGCGTCGACGAGGCGGGCAAAGAGGCTCTCCTTGGCCGTCTCCTCCTCGAAGAAGAGGCCGAAGTAGGCGTCGTCGCTGATCACCATGACCTTCTTGCCGCTGTCGGCGACATCCTTGAGCGCGGCGACGATGTCGTCCATCTCGCGGTTTGTGGGAGTGTAGCCTGTGGGGTTGTTGGGGAAGTTCAAGAGCAGTCTGACATGGTCGCCCTTCTCTGACATCAGGGCAGCCTTCATGCCTTCAGTGTTGAAGCCTCCATCCTTGAAGAAGGGGAAGGTGTGGAGCTGGGCGCCACGCAGTTCGCCGAAGACGAGGTCGTAGTTGTCCCAGAAGAGGTCGGGCAGGACCAGACTGTCGCCCTCGTCGAAGAAGAGGGTCGCGAGCATACTGATCGTATGCGTCAGTCCTGCGGTGACGAGGGGCAGCGAGAAGAGCTTGCCTTCCAGCGAGGGGTTCTTGCGCAACATCTCGTCCTTCCAGATGGCGCGCAGGGCCTTGTCGCCTCCGCCGGGGGCATAGTTGAAGATCTCGGAGGGTTTGAACTCCCCTTCCCTCAGCATGTCCATTATGTCGCTCAGGTGCATGGGCTGTCCCTTGCTCGTCGCAAGTCCGACCGTAGCATTGTAGGTCTTGGCCTTCTCCTTGGCCTCGTCGCTCTGAGCGACGATCCCCTTGGGGAAATACATCCTGCGGCCGACCGAGGAGAGGAAGCCGTAGGCGGATGAGGTCTCGAGTGTCCTGTCAAGCTCGATTGCAAGTGCGTTCATATATCCTCCGAAAAGAAATTGTTCTCAGAAATCGAAGGAGAGCTGTCCGGAAGATGTGGCCTTCTCCCTCTCCCCTTCCCCTTCCTGGCCCAGCATGGCCAGGAACTCGTCCTCGCTGACGATCCTGACGCCCAGCTTCTCGGCCGTCTGGCGCTTCGATCCGCCACCATGGCCGGCAAGCAGATGGGTCGTCCTGCCTGTCACCGAAGATACAGTACGCGCACCCCTCTTTTCAAGTTCCTTCACTGCGAGGGTCCGTGGGTTGAAATGCTCGAAGGAGCCGGTCACGGCCCAGACCTGGCCGGCGAAGATCTGCTCAAGATTCCCGCCGTCGGCCTTCTGCTCGAACTGGAGACCGGCAGCCCTCAGGCGCTCGATGCGTTGCCTCATCACAGGATCCCTCAGCGCAGTTATGATGCTGTGCGCCGTCTGCTCTCCAATCTGGTCGATCTTCGTGAAGGCCTCCACGTCCTCATCGTCGGCCGCCTTGAGCAGCTTGTCCATGGAATCGAAGCCTCCACGCACGAGGATCTCGGCACCCTTGGAACCCACCTCAGGAAGGCCAAGGGAGGCGAGCACTGTCGAGAAGGGCCTCTTCTTCGACTCCTCTACGGCGTCCTGGAAGGCTTTGACCATCTTCTCGCCGTAGCCCTTCTCGTCCAGCAGCTTGCCATAGTCGCAGCTGTACAGGTCGGGAATGTCCTTCACGAGGCCCATGTCGACAAGCTTGGCGACGGCCTTGGGGCCGATCGAGTCCATGTCCATCTGGTCGCGTGCAGTGAAGAAGGAGATGCGGCCGCGCACCTGGTCCGGACAGTCCCTGTTGGGGCAGTAGAGGTGGGCGCCCCTCTCTTCCAGCGCGCTTCCGCAGCTGGGACAGCTGTGCGGAATGTGGAAGGTCGTGTTGCCCTCCCCGTTCTTCTCGAGCACTTCCTCGACGGCAGGGATGACATCGCCACGCTTGACGACGGACACGGTATCGCCCACCGCCAGCTCGAGCTCGTCGATGTACTCCTGGTTGTGGAGGGTGGCCCTCCTGACGGTCGAGCCTCCCAGGGGGACGGCCTCCAGCTCCGCGACCGGCGTGATGCGGCCGGTGCGGCCGACCTGGACGGTGACGCCAAGGACCTTGGTGACGGCCTGCGGGGACTCGAACTTGTATGCGATCGCCCAGCGGGGATGGTGCTCCGTATAGCCGAGGGCCTGCCTCACGTCCAGCTCGTTGACCTTCGTCACCATGCCGTCTATCTCGTACTCGAGGCCGGAGCGGGCAGCGGTGACCTCCTCAAGATAGGAGGCGAGGTCTTCATAGGCCAAGGCCCTCGCCTCCAGCCCAGCCTCGCGAAGCAGCTCCTGTGAGCGTCGTTTCGACTCGCTGAAGAGCGCGATGTGGGGATTGATCCTGAAGCCCAGGTCCCTGAGCGTGCGCAGGATGGAGAGGTGGTCCTTCGGAGTCTCGGCCTCATCACTCCAGAAGCCTTCGTAGACGAAGATCGTGAGCGGGATGGCGGCAGTCTCGCTGCTCTTCTGCCTCCTCACGGCGCCGGCGGCCATGTTGCGTGGATTCGCGACGTCCGGATTCGACTCCTTGAGCGCCTCGAAGTCCTTCTTGGGAAGGTAGACTTCACCCCTCACGGCAAGGGAGACGGGACGAGGAAGGCGCAGAGGCACTGCCTTTATCGTCTTGATGTTCTCGGTGACGTCGTTGCCGACGTAGCCGTTGCCGCGGGTGAGCGCCCTGACAAGCAGGCCCTCCTCGTAGTAGAGGACCATCGAAATGCCGTCGATCTTCTCCTCCTCCACGAAGGAGAGCGGAGTCTCGGCCCCCTTCATCGTCTTGTCCATCCAGGCGACGACCTCGTCGGCGCTGTAGGCCTTGTCGAGGGAGAGCACGGGTATCGTATGTGCGACTTCAGGGAAATCTGCAGTCAGATCGCTGCCGACCCTGTTCGTAGGGCTGGTCGCGCTCCTGAGCTCAGGATGGCTGTCCTCGATGGCCTTGAGCTCATCGAAGAGTCCGTCGTACTCCAGGTCGCTCATGATGGGGCGGCCATCCACGTAGTATGCCTTCTGGGCTTCCAGGAGACGGGCGCTGAGCGTCTCCACCCTTTCTTTCAGATCCATGGCCCGGAGTATAGCCCATTTCAGACCATTGGAGGAGCGCTCATGACACCAGACCCCGCTGGCTGTAGCTGGACAGCTTGGCAAGGACGAAGGGGTCGTGCGGATCGAGCAGGATGCGGCTGTCGACGCTCTCGGCCTTCTCCACTCCCTGGACGGTCTGTCTGTAGGCCGATGGAGTCGTGTGGAAATTCGACTTGAAGACCACAGTGAAGGTCTTCAGGTCGGAAAAGCCGTTGTCCAGGGCGATGGCCGTCATCTGCTTGTCGGTGTACGCCAGGTCGGAGAGGCTGTGCTTCAGCCTGATGCGCGTCAGGTAGTCGTGGAAATTGAGGCCAGTGTTCGTCTTGAAGAAGGTCGACAGGTAGGTCCTGTTGTACCCGGTGTAGGACGCAAGGGCTTCAAGGGAGACCTTGTCCATGTAATGCGCTTCGAGGAAGTCGACGATTGCCGAGGCCGAGATCGGGCTCAGCTCGCCGCGTCTGCTGTCCGGCCGGCTTGTCGGCTCGAAATGGGCCATGAGGACTGGAAGCAGCAGGCCGGAATGGCATGCAAGCGCATCGCGCGCCAGTGGAGACGTGTCGATCGCCGAGAGGATGATGTCAGCGACAGTCGCCCTGAGGAGGCGGAAACGCTCCTCATGGCGGTTCGTGCCATCGCATCGGTAGATGCCGAAGGAGAGGATGCTGCCAGCCTCGGCCAGTCCTGCCGTGGCGGCCATGTCGAAGTATGCCGTCATCGTCAGCGTCCCCTTCTCAAGCGCAAGGGAAGCGTGGCCCATCAAAGGCTCGATGACCACAAGGTCGTCCTCACCGAGCTCTACAGCCTCGCCTCCCCGGCTGTAGATGGCCCGACCCCGCAGCACCGTCGTGACCTCATACTTCGTCTCATGCCAGTGGTAGCGGTAGTTGAGGATGCGGTTGATGAAGACTTCCATGTCCAGGTGGCGTCCCCGGTCGGGTATCTTCATGGGCTCGATGCTGTTCTTCGGTTGCATGTCCCAATTCTCTCACACCTGAACATTTTCCGCAAAGAAAATGTCCTCAGCTGTCACAATCAGGCACGTTTATTGCATTTTCCACCTCCAGGAGGCCATTTCTGACCATCAAAAGCACATAGAGCTCTGCCACTTCAGCCTGAAGAATCTCCTTTCGCGCACGCTCAAACCACCTGAGACTCACAGGAAAAAACAGGAGGTTGGAAATGAGCGTGCAACTCATCATCTGTCTCGTAATCTTCGTCCTGACCCTCGTCAGCTTCATACTGAACAAGATTCCCCTCTGGGTCACGGCGATGGCATCCATGGGCCTGCTCTACCTCACGGGCTGCCTCACTTCGACGGAGGCCCTTTCCGGTTTCGGCAACAGCAACACGATAGTCCTTGTAGGCATGCTGCTCGTCGCGGCAGGCTTCCAGAAGTCGAGCTTCGTCGACAAGCTGTGCGACAAGGTCATCTCGCTGGCAGGAGGCTCCTTCACGAAGGCCTATGCCGTCTACATCATCCTGGCCGTGCTGCTGGCCAACTTCATCTCGAGCCCCGTCGCGTGCTACACGATCATCTGTCCCCTGATCGCCAGCCTCTGCGACAGGATGGGCGTCAAGCGCAGCAAGGTCATGTTCCCCGCCATGGTCACCGTTGTCGGAACCTGCGGCGTCCTTCCGCTGGCGACCGCCGTCCAGCAGGCCGCACAGGCGACAGGCTTCCTCGCCGCCTACGGCTTCGACATCGAGATGAGCGCGATGGACTACTTCATCGGCATGTGGCCCATGCTCCTGATCATCCCGCTGTGGGCGATCTTCATCGGCCCCAGGCAGACACCTGAGATCGAGATGGACAAGGCTGTCGTCTCCCAGGTGGCAGGCAGGAAGATTGGAGGCAATGGACTGTCGAAGTTCCAGGACATCGCGGCTCCCGTCATCTTCTTCGCCGACCTCATCGCCCTCATCTTCGCCAACCAGATTGGTCTTGAAGTCTGGTTCATCGCCTTCGCAGGCGGCCTGCTGATGATCCTCACTGGAGTCCTCGACCCGAAGACATGCATGAAGAACATCGCCTGGGACATGGTGCTCCTGTATGTCGGCTCGCTCGCCCTTGGAACCGCACTCAGCAGCACAGGTGCCGGAGATGTCGTAGGAAGCCTCGTCTCCCGCCTCGTCGGAGGAACGACGAACAACTACATCCTTGGAGCCGTCTTCTTCCTCGTCCCCTTCATCATCACGCAGTTCATGCTCAACAGGGCCGTAATCGCAGTCTTCACGCCCATCTGCCTGATGACATGCCAGGCCATGGGCGCGAACCCTGTCGGCCTGGTCGTCCTCGTGGCCGCCGGCTCCCTCACCGCCTTCCTCACGCCGATGGCGACTCCTGCCGTCCCCGTCGCGATGGAACAGGGTGGCTACAGCCTGAAGCAGCTGCTGAGCTCCGGCTGGCTGATCACGATCCTCATCTCGCTCGTGTACATTTTCTATACCATGACGGTCCTGCCGGCCTTCTGAGCAGGAAACGCAAGGAGTGTAAGAAGTGAAGATAACAGGATACAGGATACGCTACGCGAAACACTACCTCTTCGTCGAGATCGACACGGACGAGGGCATCACCGGACTTGGGGAGGCTGGCAACTGGACCTTCCTGAAGCCGACGGCCGAAGCCATACGCGAGATGTGCGACTTCATGATCGGCAAGGACCCTTCCCGCATCGAGGACTGGAACCAGAACTTCTACAGGGCACAGTACTTCCGCGGCTCGGTGGTCATGAGCGCGATCAGCGCCATCGACATCGCGCTGTGGGACATCAAGGGGAAAAGGCTCGGTGTGCCAGTGTATGAGCTTCTGGGAGGAAAGGTCCGCGACAAGGTCCGCTGCTACGCCTCCCCCATGCATGTCGTCGACGGACACGAGGCCTTGAAGGCCAGCTACAAGGAACTGAAGGACCAGGGCTTCTCGGCGGCGAAGATCTTCGTCAACGGCCCCATCTCCTCACCGGACGGAAAGGGAGAGTTCCACGCCTCACGCATCCATGAGGAGGCGCGCAAGGTCGCCCTCGTCAGGGAAGCCGTCGGCGACGACTTCGACCTCGTTCTCGAAGTGCACCGCGGCATGGACAAGGCTCAGGCGATCGCCTTCGGCCGCGAGGTCGAGAAGTACCACCCGATGGTGCTTGAGGACCCTGTCCCGCCTGACAACTATGACACGATGGCGGAAGTCGCCTCAAAGGTCGCGATCCCGATCGCGACAGGAGAGCGCTTCATCTCGCTTGGTGAGTTCGAGGCCATCCTCTCCCGCCATGCGGCATGCTATGTGAGGCCTGATGTCTGCGCCATCGGCGGTATCACGACGGCGAAGAAGGTCGCCGCCCTCGCCGAGGCCCACGACGTCCTCATCATCCCGCACAATCCGCTTGGACCGGTATCGTCCGCCGCCTGCCTGCAGATCTGCGCATGCACGCCGAACCTGGCCATCCAGGAGCTGCCAGGCTTCTGCCTCAACGGAAAGGAGGATGCCATGGTCGACAGGCCGATCCGCTTCTCACAGGGCTTCATCGAGATTCCGGACGCTCCCGGCATAGGCCTCTCGCTGAGCCCGGATGCCGAAGAGCTCTATCCGGCAGTATGCCGTGGAGGCATGGCCGCCCGCCGCTCATGCGACGGAGCTGTCAAGAACTGGTGATTCTCCTTGTATGGGCCCTGGCCGGCGACGGCCAAGGGCCCTTTCTACATCCACTTAAGGAGAAGTGGTCGTGATTCCCGGCAATAGAGCCAAACGCTCAGCGAGCGCAAGGACCGCCTTTTCAGCCTTGTCGAATGGAATGAGTCTGAATCGATCTTTTTCTTCTGATTCACCGTCAGGCATCTCGAAACCCAATTCGTCAGACAGGCTGACAACCTCATCACGTGAGATGGTGCCTGCCTCACAATTCAGAACAACCTCAACTGCGAATCGATCATCATCGTGTTTCGAAACTTCAATCTGGATCCGGTTCCTGTCATCGCCATCCGGATGTAGTACGACACAAGGGGCACCATCAATCGTTTTGGCTTGCCTATAACCCAATTTCCAGCCAAAAGCCAGAAGCCCATCAAGTTTCGTATAGAGGTGCAAGGTCGTCAGCTCACTATGAAAGCTGGTGATGCGTGTCATCTTCTCCCTGAGGGGATATATCCACGATGGGTGGGCGTTATTGCCGTCATCACCTTCCGTCCAAGCGTAGAAGGTCCGGGTGGAATTCCAGATGCCACGCTTCTCTTGATATGGATATTCGACAAGGACATCTCCGTCGAACAATCTGTCATTGGTCACGAGAATATAGCGCCAATAATATTCCGACTCATCGGTGTTTCTGGAATAATCATCTATGACAGTCCTCAATGCGACAGCCATGTCGGATGCATGCAGCAGATGTCCGTTGAAGAGGTCGTCGAAGAGCGTCCTGCCCTCGCTGTCCGACTGCAGAAAGCGCTTCCAGCTGAAATCACGGTCTGATGGGCACAGCAGACTGTACCGCCGCTCAGAAATGAACTCCTTCCGCTCACGAGCGTTGTCAGTCATCATGTACAAGCCTTTGGTGAGCAAGGCCCTCGACAGGAGCAGCAGGAGTTTGCTGTTCTGGCTGTTCCTTTCTGGGCAGAACAGCAGGCCAAGAGACGCGACGACAGCCTTGAAAGCGTCGATTTTCCCAATGTCGTCATCATACCATCGCTTTCCAGCTTTCGCATCGTCTGGAGTACCAAGCAGAAGCCCCGAAGAAAATAACGCATAGGACAGCTGTCCTTTGAAATAGGAATGAAGCCTTTGTTCAGCATCATCAATGACAGGTGCCCACAGAGGAAGCTTGCGCAATTCCCACTTGAGGATTTCCTCGACCAGCTGGCCATAGTCCAATCCGGGGTACGGTTTGCCGCCCTTTCCAAGGTTTTCCTCTATCTTTGAGAACTCAAACTGCGCCTCCACAAAGTCCTCATAGAGGTGCCTTATGGAATCCAAAGCCCTCTTGCACGACTCCTCGTCGCCAACGAGGTGGCCCAAGCTGTTCTCGATCATGTTCACTGCAAAACGCATCCAGACGAGCAAGGCCCATTCCTCTTTGTCTGGAGTGGACACGCAAAGGTAGTAGGCGAAGAATTTCAACAGATCGCCATAAGATATGCGATTCGAGCCACTCAAGAGCCGGACCAGAGAGCCGTCTCCTTCAAAAATATGGCTGTCATCATAGCAATATTGTCTGAAACCGTCAGGAAGCAGACTATGAAAGCGCCAGCCTCCGTCAACGTCCTCCTCGACGATGCTGTCGATGAACCGCATCATGCGGAAGACTACTGAATCCTTGAAAGAGGAACCGGGCTCATCACATCCATGCAGTATCATTCCAAACTGACTGGTCGATGGATGGGCAAGGAAAGAGATGGACAGTGTGCTGTCGGAGGCTTCCCGCCGCGACATGTATTCGCTTACCATTGGAAGAAGAACCAGCGACAGCAGAATTCCATCAACAGCATCAGGATCGTCTTTCGATTGCCTGTATGCCGCATCACTCCATTTGACGTCAAAGAGCCATCCAAGCCGGTCCACAGGAGACAGACCACCAATCTTCTTCTCTTCTGCAGCAATAGCTTCCAAGCCGGAAGAGAATCTGGCAGTCTCATCCAGAATCATGGACTTGATCATTTCGAAATTGGTCAGGGCCTTTCCTCTGGAGTTCATCTTGATGTACAAATCTCCAGCAGCTTCCAAGCCGAAACCATCCAATATCAGCAGGTCGAATGAGATGGCCCCGTCGCAAAGCCGTTGGTACAGGCCTGAGGACTCACACAGCGCCTCTCCAATGCAATCCAACATGATCAGCATGGATGTGACTGTCGGATCATCATTCCATCCCATGTAGAACCATTTGCACCCAGTTATGGCTGTCGAGACATCACGGCCAGACAAGTCCAGATCCGTGACATGCTTGACCATAGCCATGCAGAAATCTCGGCAAGAGGCTCTCGTCTCATATGAGAATCGAAGCAGTCCATCCGACGGAGTCATGGCACTTCTGAATGCTTCCGCGCTCAGTTGGCCATCCTTGGCGGCCAGATACCAATGCAGGAGGAACAACGTTGTCAGTCGTTGTTGGCCATCTATCAAAGTAAGACGGGAGGGCCCATTGTGGTAAGGCCTGTCCACCACACCATAAATGTAGCCAAGACTGTCAGCTTTTCCATTCTTCAGGACCCCACTGAGGAATGCGACGAAGCCTTGCCGCTTCTCTTTTTCCGTCACCCGCCCCTGAGCGTAATCACGCTGAAGGTCCGGAATCTGAATTACGTGATTCCTGGTCAGCTCCAGAAAAGTCATTCTACTGCTCATCCTCTCAAGCCTCCTCAATCAGTTTCTTCATGCTTTCGAGGTAACATTCCCCATCCGCCTTAGTCCATTTGAAAGGATTTGAGAATGTTGTAGTGTACATTTTTCCGAAGACATCTCTTGTGCATGGAAGAATGTATCTTCCTTCATGCTCACGGTCCATCACAGTTTTGCGTTTCACAAGGAAAATTGCATTCCCGTACTTCCTGTTGGATGAACTGTCAAGCAGGACTAGATTGCCAAGACCATCTCCTCCCCCCTGAGAATCGGCACCAAGCATGGCAAGTTCCTCATTTTCAAACCCAGGATCTGGCATACTCTCATCATCAAGGAAAGCGGTAATCTTCTTGACCACATTGATGATTGAACCTGTGTCCGCGAAGCCCCAGTCGGGAATTCCAATGCTTTTACGATGGATCCTTTGCACACTGGTGATCTTCTTGATGATTTCACCCCTCTTCGTATCGTCATAACCGGAAAATAGGCAATCGATGACCTGCTTGCAGAATTCTTCCTTTTGCTTCCTGGTTTTAAAGTCTTTGGGAGTTTGAGGCTTGATGTGCTCAATGTCATAATCTTCACTCAGAAAGTGGTGGAACGAGAACCGCTGTGAAGACTCCTTGTTGTGGAGGATGCTGAGAATGTTGAGCAGCAACAGAATGTTCTTCACATCCGATTTTCCGTCATTGTACACAACATCATCAAGCCAACTTGAATCCCGAGGATCCTCATCATCAAAACTTGTCTTCAGAGCTGATTGACCATTACCGGGGATTGCCATGTAGATGGCATTCAACCGCAGTCGCTTCTTGAAGTCTGAAATCCCTGTAGCCTCTTTCTCATAGAAGTCCATCAGCTGCCTGATAGAAACGCCCATGTGACGCAGGAAACCAGCAAGATGGAAGATTTCCCGATCCTTGAACCAGTCGTCCAACCTTTGGAAAAGACTTGTAACCTCCTTCCATGCCTTCAAGACAGCAATATCTTCCGGAGTATGGACACCTGTGGCATCCTGACTGCTGATCCGCCTTTCATAGTAGACAAATACATCTTCTTTCTCCGGAACAAGAAGAGACAGCATGAAGTCCATTCTTGCAGGATACTTGCCGTCTTCCCTCTGTCCATAGAGGAATGACCAGAACTCCTGGTCCGACAAGCGGAGCTCCATTCTGTCCCACTGCTCGGCAATCCGCTGACGCAACAGCTGGGCAAGCTGTCCCATCTCTCGGCTTCCGACTGCTGAAGGAAGTTGCCCCATTTTTGCCGCAATCAACAATCTGATGCTCCCGCTCATCGAATCAAGGCAGTCAGCGACATCCACAAGAACCCGCTGGGACACATCATCTGCATCCAACCCTGGTGCGCTTGTGGGCCTTGCGTCAGTTTCAATCTGTAAGCGGAGCTGGCCCTCGATGTTATTTAGGAGCAGGGCCTTCACGAGCTCCGATTTCGTGAGAGGAATCTTTCCCTCATTCAGGCGAGAGAACAGACTCTTCTCATAGCCAGGCTGCTGGTCACACTCACTTGTGACGTTGTACCAGATGAAACGGACATCTCCTCTCAAGCTGGAAGTGAACAGCTCGCAGAAGCGCTTCGCATTCTCCTTGCCATCGAAGAATCCACGAATAGTCCTATAGGCTTTGGCGATGCAATTGAAGTCGATGTTTCCATTCGCCGATGGGTCATCGCATAGTTCATCGATGCCGTTGAGGAACGCTTTGCACTCTGCTCTTGTCGTGTACTCGATTTCAAAGAGCGGAAGATTCTCGTAGGGGAAGTGCTTTTCCAGATACTTGAGGATGAGGAAGATGGTGGTCAACCGTTGTTGGCCGTCGATGACTTCCCAAGAATCATCACCGGAGTTTTTTCTGACGACCAGCGGTTGAAGACAATAATAAGTCTGGGTCGAGAAGCCGTTGTGGCCCAAATAAGAAGTGATGTCATCAAGCAATCTGTCGACCTGGTCACCTTCTTTTCCCGAATCCCATCGATAACCACGCTGATAGGAAGGTATCAGAAAGCGATACCCTCCAAGCTCCTTCACCGATTTCGTATCATTTGAACAAGACATCGTTCCCCCATCAATCAAACCTGATGCACAAGTCAAAGCATCACACCCGACACGCCAGAAGTCAACATATTATCCGTCCTCACATGACAAGTATCCTGCTGGCAATACCTGATGTGGCACGCCACAGAAACCCCCCATTGATCCCCCCAGCGCACTACAGCCCACCATAGCTGTGGAAGAGGCATATCAGGGTCTCCTTCAGCGCCCGGCCACGTATCTTCCTCGCCTGCTCCCTGATCCATTCGAGCTCATCTTCCGCGACACAGCCATTCTCCATCAGGTAGCTTATCGCAGGCATGTTCATGTACTCGAAAGCGATGTGGAGGGGACTGTGTCCTTTACAATCACGGGCAAGGAAGATGTCCTTGTCGCGGATGAAGTCGAAACGATGCCAGGTCTCTTCCTTGCAATGGAACAGCCTGGCAGCCTGGTGGAAGATGGTCTCGCCCCAGGCGTTCACGAGCCTCCAGTCGGCACCATGGTCGAGAAGCCATCCTACATGGTCCAGGTGGCAGTCGGGACACCTGACCGCACTGAAGAAGGCATTCTCCCCGTCCGCGTCGATACTGTTCACGTCATAGCCCAGTGTGAGGAAAACATCATAGAGCTCCGGCCTGTAGAAATCTCCCCACATAAGACTCATGAAGACCGTGGTCCCATCCTCACTGACCGCATTCCTGTCCAGACGGTCTCCATTCCGGTCGAGGAAATCGGCAAGCTCGCAGAAGCACTCCTCGTGCATATTCCATCCACAGTCATCAATCAGGCTGAAGAGCTTCCTGTCACAATCGCCAAGCCGCGATCCAGCCGGACTGCTGCTCTTCCTCTCATCAGGACCGGGACCATGGATCGCACCCCTTTCGAGCAAGGCGGCGATGAAGGCCCCATCAGAAGCGCAGTCGAGGGCCGTGTGGCCATCCTCGTTGATGAAATTCACGTCAGGACTCTTGTCGAGGATCTTCCGGAAGAGGCCCTCAAGCACCCGATGGCGGCCAAGATGACCACTGGCAAGGGAAAGCAATGTGTCGCCACAGCAGTCGCGGAAGGAGAAGACATCCTCCGGCAGGAATGGAAGAAGCGTGTCGAACTGGCGGCAGCGCACCTCATCAAGCACTTCGTCACTGGAGCCTATTGGAACAAGATGATCGAAGTGGACCGACCAGTCGATGAAGGAATCCATCAGTGAGAAGAGATCCTCCACACTCGTCCTGTAGCCTGAGGAAAGGACTGCGGAAAGGACTCTTGCCAGCTGAGGACTGTCAAAGAGGTCCTGGACCACACGCTCCAGAGCCGGCTCGTAGACGAAGAGACGGAGATTCTGGACGACGGAGAACCTCAGTCCCTTGTGGACAAGGTAGGATATGCACTCGTCGGACATCTCCCTCACGCATGCAAGGGCAAGGGCCGAGTACCTTTCCTTTCCAATCGTGACAGTGAAGTCTGACGACAGGGCCAGCACCTTCTTCAAGGTCTCAAGGTCCGTATCCTCGTCGAAGAGGCAGTCTGCGACCGCCTCCACTTCAGCCGCATCGAACTCCACATCGCCAAGCGACGAATACACTTCATGGATGCTTCGTCCCTCTTCGACATGGCAGTCTGACAGCAGTAAGGTCCTCATGCCCTCCCACGCACATCTGTCCTCCAGAGAGTCGATGATGATGGTTCGACCTCCCCGTCTGTGTTCAAGGAAGGCCCTGCCATCGAGGCTTCTCCAGTCGAGTGCGACAGTGAAACGGTCCAGGTTCCGACCCGCTTCAGCATGTGAGACCCAGTCCAGATCCGGTACATCCTTCCTGCCAGTCACGAAAACGAAGTCGTCATCTTCGATGTTCCAGGCATGGAGGATGAGGGCGGCTTGCCAGGAGTCGCCACACAGGCACACTTCGCCATCCAGGTCGCCCTCCGCCTTACAATGGATGGCATACCGCTCCCGGGTCCAGCCTTCGAAGCAGACATCGAGCCGTGGCCCTGACATGAAGAATGCGGCCCTGTCATAGCCAAGACCGCTGCGTTTGAAGACAGCCCTCATCTGGATCTGAAATGGAAGGACAGACCCTCGTTCGTCGAGTAGTACAAGCCTTTCTCACAACGGGCGATGAGTTCGCCACCTCCGTCCATCAGCTCGATGAAGCCGCCCATGCTTGAAGAGGTGCTCGACTTCACATGCCAGGACAGACCATTGTTCGTCGAGTACTGGAGCTGTTTCGCATTCGTCGGATTGATCCTTATCAGTCGACCCTTGAAATTGAGCATTGTCGCCATGTCTCATCTCCTTTTGAGCTCATGGTCGGACATGATGTGTATACTCACAGGATACAGAATTGATGAAAAACCACTTTTCTCCGCAAGTCTGATGTGTCATCAGCGGTACAGATTCCCCATGTTTTCGATGGCCTGGGCGACTTCGGACCTCAGGTCGTCAGGTTCCAGGACCTGTGCGCTTGCCCCGAGGCTCAGGATCCAGCGGGTGAGCCAATAGCGTCCACGCGTCCTCAGGCGCATCAGGACAGTACCGCCATCTTCGTTCTCGAAGCTGACGGAGGCTGGCCAGGCCTTGGCCATCTCGTAGGAAGCCTGCCTTCCATCCAGTCTGAGAAGGCAGTCCAGCTCCTCCTCTTCCGGCACGATGGCGAAGGGGTCGTCCAGCAATGAGACAGGGTCGTCGAGCGGCTGTGGATATTCTTCCGGACCGCACAGCTCGGCTGATTTGACCCTGTAAAGGGAGAGGGTCATCACCTGTCCACGCCAATTCAAAGTCTGGATGTAGACTCCGCCCTCGAAGACATAGCACTTGAGAGGATAGACCTTGTGCCTCTTTTCATCTCCTTCGGCGTTCACGTAGTCGATCTGGACAGGAAGGTGCCTGGCACAGGCCTTGAGGAAGGTCACCAGATACCTGTGCGATCCTTCAGTGGAGCGGAACCAGTTCCCGCTCTCCATCAGCTTCGGCTCGACATCGGCACCCATCATGCCGGAAAGCTTCGACAGGAAGTGGTCGCCGCAGACGTCCACGACGGCCGACGAGCGGGACAGGCTCTCCAGGCAGAAGCCCAAGAGCAGTGACTCCTCCTCGTCGAGGAGCACGTCAAGCATCCTGCGTCCGAAGACGAGAAGGCTATCCGGATCAAGGAGTCTGTAGATTTTCCTCCTGCCACGTCGGGCTCCATCCTCCACGACGGGGATGCCGAAGTCCTCGAGACGGTCTATGGCATCCTGCGCGCCCTTGCGCGTCCTGTATCCGACATTCTCCATGATCTCATAGAGCGTCGCCCCCTCGTCGCGGGCAAGCAGGCGCGACACTTTGACCAGGCGGGAGAGGAAGATCTTTCCATCATCAGACATGCTTGAATGATAGCACATGCGCATGATGACGATACCCGGGACCATCATGTCTTCGGCCACACGGCGGACGGAGACTCCGCCATCATGGGCTCCTGCTGGGAAACTGTCTGGAGGGACCAGAAGATTTGTCAAAGCAGATTCAGTAGTACAAGCCCAAGGCTGCGATCATTTGAAGCAGGATATTGCGCTTCCTGGATTTAGGTTGGATTATTGCGAATTCCGGCTCCTAAAGTTCATGACTGGTGTGATGGCACATGCGGATATGAAAATCCCCTGCCCGAAACAAGGACAGGGGACATTATGACCTTGTACCCTGCTCGGCCTAGGCCTTCTCCCCTCTGAGCCCCCTGACGTACTCATCCATGCTGCATGCGACCTTCTTGGCGTAGTTGACGGCTTCGACGACTGTCCTTGCGCCCAGGACGACGTCTCCAGCGGCGAAGATGCCAGGATGGGTCGTCTCGCCCTTCTCGTCCGTGAGCAGGAGGCCGTTGCGGCTGGGCTTGAGGCCTTCCGTCGTGTCGACGAGCTTGCTCTTGGGGCCTTGCGAGATGGCGATGAAGGTCGTGTCAGCCTCACGCTTCAGCTCACCCTCCTCCTCACCGATGATCTGCCCCTCCTCGTCGACGATGGTGCGCACGAAGACGGGTCCGTCCTTCTCTATCCTGAGGGGGCGGACGCAGTACTCGAACTGCGCGCCCTCAAGGCGGGCGTACTCCAGCTCGTCATAGCTCGCGTCGCTCGCGCTGCGTCGGGCATAGATCGTGACCTCATGCTGGCCCGGGAAGCGGAGGATCGTCCTCGCGACGTCCATTGCCGTGTTGCCCGCCCCGATGATGGCGACGCGGCGTCCCACATCGTAGGCCTGCGGGTTTACGAGGAAGTCGATGGCGAAGTGGACGTTTCCAAGCGTCTCACCTGGCACGGAGAGCTTCTTGGGCCGCCAGACGCCGGTTCCGATGAAGATGGCCTTGTAGCCGTCGCGCAGCAGGTCGTCGATGACGAGAGCGCCCCCGATCGTCGTGTTGGGCCTGATCTGGATCCCCAGCGCCCTGAGGCGGCTCTTGTAGCGGTCGAGCAGGCTCTTGGGCAGGCGGAACTCGGGAATGCCGTAGCGCATGACTCCGCCTATCTTGTCGCGGGAGTCGAAGATCGTGACGTCGTAGCCACGCTTCCTCATCTCAATGGCTATCGTGATGCCGGCAGGTCCGGCTCCGATGACTGCTATCATGTCGCCGTTGTCCGGCTCCTTGTCGATCTCGACGGTGTCCAGACAGGTCTCGCTGATGTAGTTCTCGATCGACGAGATGTGGACGCTCTGGCCCTTGCGGCCAAGCACGCAATGTCCCTCGCACTGCTTCTGGTGGTCGCACACGAGTGAGCACACGACGGACAGGGGATTGTTCTCGAAGAGCATCTTGCCCGCCTCGTGGACGCGGTTCTCCTTCAGCAGCCTGATCATCTGCGGAATCCCGGTCGAGATCGGGCAGCCGGTCATGCACAGTGGTTTGCGGCACTGGAGGCAGCGCTGCGCCTCCTCAATGACATGTATCATCCTGACTTTCTCCTCAAGCTGAAGTCTAAACCCCGCCACAGGTACAATTCAGACCAGAATGTGGAAAATGCTTTTTCTATGTGCTAGACTTCCGGCATGGCTGAACACATGCGCGCGAGCCAGAGCAAGAGCACGAAATTCTACGGCACACTGGTCGTCTGCCCCACGCCCGGCGTCAGGATCGTGAAGATCGATGAGCCCAGTCTGGGCGAGCGCTACTTCACGCTGCGCCGCAGCGATTTCCCCCAGGAGGCGGTCCTGTCCATATGCGGTGGGACGATGCCTGTCCTGAGCGAGGAGAAGATCGTCTATGAAGGACAGCCGGTCCTGGCCCTCTTCGGACCGGACAGCGAGTCCGTAGTCCTCATGGCCCGCCAGTTCGCCCTCGAGACTGCGCCACTCGAGAAGGAGGAGGCGCTCGACCTCGACGAAGGGGCCGTGAACGAGATCACGATAGGCACACCACCGGCCTCCCTCGAAGGCTTGAGGGAAGTGGCGGGCAACATCCACTTCAAAGGCATCACGCAGCCAAGCCCGGCGAGGGTGGAATGCGAGTGCTGGCAGGAGGGAGAGAAGCTCCATGTGGAGTTGCCGACCCAATGGCCCGCCCTGGTCGCGACGAACCTGGCACGCATCCTCTCGATGGCCCCCACCGACGTCGTCGTCCACCAAATGCCATGCTCTCCGGACGCCGACGAATACCTCATCCAGCCTACCCTGATGGCCATCGTGTGCGCCATGGCCGCCCTGAAGGCCGGAGTGCCTACGGTGCTCTCCTGGAACGTGTCCTCTGTCAGGCCGGACATCACGGTCACACGCAGGACCTGGTGCGACGATGAAGGCCATCTCGTGAGCGAGGAGTGCCGTCTGGACGCCTCTCTGGGAGCCTTCCAGATCGAGGACGAGGAGTTCATCAGACAGAGCATGGCGGGGCTGGTGCCCAACTACGACGTCCCCCACTTCCATGCAGTCGTCACGACCCACCGGAGTGCGACGATGCCATCGGTCTTCCATGGAGGGGCAGGATACAGCCAGGCCCTGGCCTCGGTGGAGGCCCACGCTACGGACCTGGCACGCACCTTCGAGACCCCGCCATCATCCTGGAAGGCCTTGCACCTCAAGGTGCGTCGTCCCTTCACTGACTACATGCCATCCGTCGAGCTGGACGAGCTCAACGCGCTGGTCGACATGATAGACGCCGAGAGCGACTTCAAGCGCAAGTGGGCCAGCTACTCGACCCAGACGGACGAGTTCTCCGTCCTCCCCTTCAACAGAGGCATAGGCCTTGCGACTGGCATTTCGATCGCCGGCTTCTCGACAAGCTACGCAAAGGAACACCCGGCATCGGCGAAGCTGACGCTGACGGAGAAGCACAACGTCACTCTGCTGACCAGCTTCCCTGAGAGGGACGGCTGGAGCGAGGGGGTCAAGCGCGCCGTGATGCAGGAAGTCGACCTCACCGGCGACAAGGATGTGATCATCCTCGACAACGACGGGTGCCAGATCGACAGCGGACCTGCCATCCTTGACCGTCAGCGTGGCCAGTTCCCCTACCAGCTCTCCCAGGCATGCATCAGGCTGAACCTCGAGGGCAAGGGCGAGGACGCCCACCTGCCCTGGTCGCAGATCTTCAACTGCGACGAGAGCCTCATGCCATGCGAGTTCGAGCCGCGTGGAATGGCCGCCCTCATCGTCGAGCTCAGGCTGGACGACATCGACTTCCAGCCCGTGGCCCTGGGAGCCTGGGTCGCAGCTACTTATGGCACCCTGGACGACCAGAAGACGGTGAAGGCCCAGATCAGGCATGCCGTCGTCAGAGCTCTGAGACAGAGCGGAATCGCCCTTTCGTGCGAGGCATCCAGGCCATTCAAAGTGGAAATGCATCTCAGCCAGGACTCCTCGCTCAAGGCCTCGAGCCTGGACCAGGCGCTCGACGCCCTGGCGCGCTCCGCGACGCTCTCGGCCCTGAGGCAGTGCCTCAGCCACATCGAGCCCGTCCTGCCGACCAGTCCCGCGCAGATGGAGAAGGCCGTCATGAACAGAGGAGGACAGGAATGAGGATAGAGCTGACCGTCGACGGCAAGTACCTGGCGCTCTCCGTCTCCAGCGACAAGCCGCTGGACCTCCTGCTCGAGGAGGACCTGGAGATCAGGAGTCTGAAGAACCATTGCAAGGGCAGGATGTGCGGCAATTGCATCGTCCTTGTGGATGGACGCCCAGTCCTCTCATGCCTCGTGCCCTCCTTCAGCGTCAGGGGAACCAATGTGGTGACCTACGACTCCTTCTCGCGCACCCGCGACTACCGCGACATCGAGAAGGCCTACGCCTCGGTCGGCGCCTACCCGTGCCAGGAGTGCTACGCCTCCCGCACCCTCCTGATCGAAGGCATAGTCAGACGCTATGAGATGGCCGGCAGCGAGATCGACGAGGAGGAGATCCTCCAGGAGGCCTTCCTGGTCGACTGCTCCTGCCTCGACAGCGCCAGCTTCCTGGCCGTCGTCAGGGAGAGCATAGCCAACAGGAGGAAGCGCAAGAATGTACGCAGAGCTTAGGTCTCCCAACATCCACGAGCCGGAGAACATCGCGGCATACAACAACACGATACTCAACTACCGCGGCACGACACCCTTCCTCTGGGCCGGAGGCACGGGCATCATGAGCGAGAGCGACTTCTACCCTGCCGACAGGGGGAACATGGAGATCATAAGCCTGGACAAGGTCGAAGAGCTCCACCACTTCCTGCGCAACGACCGCTACGCCGAGTTCGGGGCCATGGTCAGCATCAACGACATCGCCCAGGCTGGCAAGCTCGTCCTGCCCCGCATCCTCCTGGACACGATCGACTCTACGGCGAGCCGGACCGTGCGCGAGAAGATAACGATCGGGGGAAGCCTGTGCACCCGCTCCTTCAAGACGAGCCTCTCTTCCACCCTCATGATCCTCGACGCCGCCGCCGAGGTGCGGTTCCTCAAGAAGAGGATGCATTCGAAGTGGTTCCAGCTCTCGCGCATCTACGACAAGAACGGAAAGCTGGAAGTGCCCACGGGCGCATTGCTGAGCAAGGTCAGGATCGCAATCCAGCAATACGACTACCAGTACTTCCGCAAGGCCGGCTCCGTCATGAAGGACCCGCAGAACGCCTGCTCCCTGGCCCTTGTGGCCCGCTTCGAGTCGGCGAGCATCTCCTACGCGAGGATCATCTTCACCTTGCACGACAAAGGCTTCTGCTACAGCCGCGACCTGGACAACCTGATCACGAGCATACATCTGCCGGTAGGCCTGTCGCGCTACCGCCAGATCGAGGACTACATCATCGACTACCTGCACGAGAACTTCGGCCAGATCGGCCGATTGCAGGAGGAGCGCGTCAAAGGCCTCTTCCACGACATGATGAGGGACATGAACGAGCGTGCCCTGTGCTGGAGCGGCCGAGAAGGCGAGAGGATGGCCTGACGCACAGCCTGTTTTTAGGCTAGACTGTTGAGATATGAGTGAAGAGACGACAAGTGTGGAGGCGGCTGTCAGAAGCGGCTTCATCCACCTGCACAACCATACGGACTATTCCCTTCTCGACGGCGCGGCCCAGATCGGCGCCTACATCGCCAAGTGCAAAGAGTACGGCATGGACGCCATCGCGATCACCGACCATGGCAACATGTACGGCGCCCTGAAGTTCTACAAGGCATGCAAGGGCGCGGGCATCAAGCCCATCATAGGCAGCGAGTTCTACATGAACCCCGCCGACCGCAGGGACACGAGCCCCTTCTCGGAAGGCCGCAACCACAACTACCACCTCATCCTCCTGGCGATGAACGACCGCGGCTACCACCACCTGATGGAGCTGACGACGCTTGCCAACACGCAGGGCTTCTACTACAAGCCGAGGATCGACGACGAGATCCTCAAGAGCCACAGCGAGGACCTGATCTGCCTGTCCGCCTGCCTGGGCGGCGAAATCCTCCAGAACCTGCTGCACGACCAGTACGACAGGGCAAAGGAGAGGGCGATGTGGTTCAAGGAGGTCTTCGGAGACCGCTACTACCTCGAGCTCCAGGACCATGGCCTCGAAGAGCAGAAGCGGACGAATCCGCTGCTGGTCAAGCTCGCCCGCGAGCTCGACATCCCCCTCGTGTGCACGAACGACATCCACTACATCAACCGCTCGGATGCGAACGCCCATGACACGCTGCTGTGCATCGGCACCAACGCCAAGAAGCAGGATGAGAAGCGCATGCGCTTCCCCAACGACAACTTCTACTTCAAGAGCGAGGAGGAGATGAGGGCCCTCTTCAAGGACATCCCCGAAGCCATCGACAACACCCGCGTCATCGCGGACCGCTGCGAGCTCGAAGTGCGCTTTCCCGGCCCCCTCCTGCCCGACTACGAGATTCCCGAGGGCTTCAAGGACACGGGCGAGTACCTCGTCCACCTGGCAAACGAAGGCTGCGTGCGCCGCTACGGCGAGATCACGGAGGCGCTCAGGAAGAGGCTGGACCATGAGCTGGACATCATCCTGAAGATGAAGTTCGACGGCTACTTCCTCATCGTGCGCGACTACATCTACTGGGCGAAGACCCACGACATTCCAGTCGGACCGGGCCGCGGATCTGGAGCCGGCAGCCTCGTCGCCTACTGCGTGGACATCACGGACGTCGACCCGATCAAGTACAACCTCCTCTTCGAACGCTTCCTGAACCCTGAGCGCGTCTCGATGCCCGACTTCGACATCGACTTCTGCTTCGAACGTCGCGGGGAGGTCATCCAGTACGTCACGGAGCATTATGGCAAGGACCGCGTCGGCCAGATCTGCACCTTCGGAACGCTCAAGGCCAAGGCCGTCGTCAAGGACGTCGCCCGCGTCCTCGACATCCCATTCGACGAGTCGACGGCAATCTGCAAGTACATCCCCGACGAGCCGAAGATGACGATAGCCAAGGCGATCGCCGCCGAGCCCAAGCTCCAGGAGATCATTAACCGCGGAGGCGTCTACCAGGAGCTCTTCGATACGGCCCAGCGTCTGGAGGGTGGCGCAAGGCACACCTCGCTGCACGCGGCCGGTGTCGTCATCGGCAAGAGCGACCTGATCGACTACGTGCCAATCTCCTTCGACCCCAAGACCAGGTCGATCGCGACCCAGTACACGATGGACCAGATCGAGGAATGTGGTCTGGTCAAGATGGACTTCCTGGGCCTCAAGACGCTGACGCTGATCAAGCACACTATGGACCTGATCCACAAGAAGGACCCGTCCTTCGACATCAACACGATAGACGAGGAGGACAGGAAGACCTTCGACATGCTCAAGAGGGGCGAGAGCGAGGCCGTCTTCCAGTTCGAATCCGGAGGCATGCAGAAGGTCCTCAAGGACGCCCAGCCCGAGACGATCGAGGACCTGGTCGCCTTGAACGCCCTCTACCGCCCCGGCCCCATGCAGTACATCGACCGCTTCGTCGCATGCAAGAACGGCCTCCAGCCGATCGAGTACGCAGACCCTGAGCTGGAGAGCGTCCTCAAGACGACCTACGGCGTCATCGTCTACCAGGAGCAGGTCATGCAGGTCGCCCAGATCATCGCAGGCTATACGCTCGGACAGGCCGACATCCTGCGGCGCATCATGGGCAAGAAGAAGGTCGAGAAGCTTGCCGAAGAGAAGGTCAAGTTCGTCGAAGGCGCGACGAAGCTGGGCCGCGACCCGAAGCACGCCGCCGAGATCTTCGAGATGCTCGAGCCCTTCGCGCAGTACGGCTTCAACAAGTCACATGCCGTCGCCTACTCCATCGTCGCCTACCAGACGGCCTTCCTGAAGGCCAACTATCCCTCGGAGTTCCTTGCGGCCAACCTGACCAACGAGATGGGCAACCCCGACAAGTTCAAGGACTATCTGGCCCTCGCCGACAGTATGGGCATCAGGATCCTGCCCCCGTCGATCAACGACTCGGACATGCACTTCAACGTCGTCGGCAACGACATCGTCTACGGTCTTGCCGGCATCAAGAACGTCGGAGAGAACATCACGGGACTGATCGTCGCCGAGAGGGAGAAGAACGGAAAGTACAAGGACTTCATGGACTTCCTCTCGCGCCAGGGCGACGGCGTGGCCAACAGCCGCGTCCTCGAGGCCCTGATCAAGTCCGGCTGCTTCGACTGCGTCGGCGAGGACAGGGCCACCCTGATGGCCAACCTCGAGGACGCCATCGCCTATGACAAGTCGAGCCGCGAGATGACGGCCTATGGCCAGATCTCGCTCTTCGGAGACGAGACCATGCTCGACAGCTTCACCTTCAAGCCGGCAGAGCCCTGGAGCAAGAAGGAGATCCTCGACATGGAGCGCGAACTGATCGGCCGCTACGTCTCCGGACACCCTCTGGACGAGTACAAGGACGACATCGAGCGCTGCGTCTGGGTCGACATCTCACGGCCTGCCGAGCTGCCGAAGGGACGTGACGTCTCCCTCGTATGCCAGATCACTTCGCTGCGCAGCCTCAAGACCAGGCGCGGCAGCCGCATGGCATCCATGGTGCTGACGAACGCCCAGGGAAGCATCGAGGCCGTCGCCTTCCCCAAGGTCTGGGAGGCCTACGACGAGAAGATCGCCGACGAAGGCATCTACGGCTTCGTGGGCCGCTTCGAGGAGAGGCAGGACCGCGGCGGCGAGCTGCAGTTCATCATCAGCCAGATCTGCGAGCCGGCCCAGCTGCCGAGCGAGGCGATCCGCCGCGTCTCACTCAGCATGGACCCAGTCCAGCTTGCCGGCGCGAATGGGGACATGTATCTTGGACAGGTGGTGTCCTTCCTGGTAGACCACCCAGGCTCCCTGCCGGTGAGCATCTATCTGGGTGACGACAGGTCCTCATACATCCGTTCGGCCTTCAGCCTCGAGTACTACAAGGGCCTGAGGAAGGACCTCATGGCCCTGCCCGCCGTCCAGGCGGTCATGCTGTCATGACCTAGGAGAGAAAAAAATGTACGTGATGATGCAGATCGCCGGCTTCCTTGCCCGCCTCCTCAGCCTCTACTCCTTCCTGATCTGGGTCAGGATCATAATGTCGTGGTTCGTCCCCTATCCTAGGGAGGGCAGCCTCACCTGGTACTTTTCCAGGATCATCGACCCCTACCTCAACCTCTTCCGTTCGAGGCGCTTCCAGGTGGGCTACTTCGACTTCTCGCCACTGCTGGCCATCGGCCTGCTCTCCGTGGCCCAGTCGCTGCTGAGCGTCTACTCCGTCTTCGGCGTAATGACTCTCTCCCTGGCCGTCCAGATGCTGATCAGCGCATTCTGGAGCTACGCCATGGCGCCGCTGCTGATGATCCTCATCATCATGCTCGTCATGCGCACGATCGGCGCCTTCACCCACTCACCCGCCCTCTCCCGCATGGGCATGGTGACGGAGAACCTGATCCGCCGCGTCCAGGAGCTCTTCTTCCCCCACCGCATCGTCAGGGAGACGACGCTGTGCCTCATCGCCGACGCGATCGCAGTGCTCGCCTACTTCGCCTTCCGCTACCTGGCCAGCCTCCTGATCGTCCTGGCAGGAAGGATACCTTTCTGAGATGCTCGCGCGCCAGCTGGCCTTCCCCATCACGAAGCTCAAGGGGATAGGCAAGGTGAGCGCCGCGGACTTCGCCGCGCTCGGCGTCGAGACCGGAGGCGACCTCATAACGCTCTACCCGCGCGACTACGACGACAGGACTGTCATGACCAGCCTGGCCGACCTGCCTCCCGAAGGCGGGACGATCAACACGATCGTCTCGATCACGGACCACGGCCACTACATGGCCAAGGGCAAGAGGGTCCTCAAGATTGGAGCCAAGGACCTGAGAAGCGGACGGACGCTCTACCTCCACTGCTTCGGACGCGCCTTCATGGAGAACGCCTACCCTGTCGGAACGAGCTGGTACATCAACGCCAGCGTGACACGCCTGGGCTCGGCCTGGTCGGCCTCGGCCTTCACCCTCGGCTCCAGCGAGGAGGCTGTGGGCATCGGACGGATCCTGCCAATCTACCCGCTGTCGGGCAATCTGAGCCAGAAGACGGTGCGCAAGGCCGTCGAGGCCATCCTCTCAAACAAGTACATACACTTCGACGACGAGGTCCCGGACGACCTGGTCGCGAAGCATGGCCTGATGCACACGGATGAGGCGATCCGACAATTGCACCAGCCCAGCGACAGGGCCAGCCTCGACCGGGCGCGCCTGACGCTGGCATACACTGAGCTGCTGCACCTCGAGCTGCGCCTCGAGCGCCAGAGGGAGAAGCGGGCCAAGTCCACCCACCCACCCAAAGCGGGCAAGCTGGAACAGGCATTGCAGGCCTCCCTTCCCTTCAGCCTGACGGAGGACCAGCTCAGGGTCCTGGACGAGATCAGAGAGGATCTGGACGCAGGTTCGATGGACCGCCTGCTCCAGGGAGATGTCGGAAGCGGCAAGACCCTCGTCGCCTGGATGGCGGCCCTGCATTGCATCGAGAGGGGCTTCCAGGTCGCCTTCATGGCACCCACGGAGCTGCTTGCGCGACAGCATGCCGAGGGGGCTGCCGCCCTCCTGGAGAAGCTCGGCGTGCGCGTCGCCTTCCTGACGGGAGACGTCAAGGGCAAGGAGAGGGGCTACCTCCTCGATGCCCTGCACCAGGGTGGCATCGACCTGGCCATAGGCACCCACGCCCTCTTCTCGAAGGACGTCGCCTTCAAGCGCCTGGGCCTGGTCATCATAGACGAGCAGCACCGCTTCGGCGTCGAGCAGAGGGAGGCGCTGAGGAGCAAGGGAAAGGACGTGTCCCTCCTCATGATGAGCGCCACCCCAATCCCGCGCACCCTCGCCATGACGGTCTTCGGCTCGATGGACATCTCGACGATCTACAGCAAGCCGATGGGACGCAAGAGCATCATCACGCACATCGTGGACGAGAAGAACCGCGAGAGGATGTACGCCTCGATCGGCGTAGAGTTCTCCCGTGGACACCAGGCCTACTTCGTCTACCCCAGGATCGACGACGAGGGCGAAGGCGACCTGAAGGACGTCACGACGATGTTCTCCTTCCTGAAGGAGAAGTATCCCGGCATACCCTCGGCCCTCATCCACTCCCGCCTCCCCGAGGACGAGAAGATGAGGATACTGGACGACTTCCGCGACAAGAAGCTCATGTACCTGGTCTCAACCTCGGTCGTGGAGGTCGGCATAGACATCAAGGATGCCACATGCATGGTCATAGAGCATGCCGAGCGCTTCGGCCTGGCGGCTCTGCACCAGCTGCGCGGCCGTGTCGGACGCAGTGAGCTGCAGAGCTGGTGCTTCCTCGTCTACTACGGCACACTGACCGAGGAGGCGAAGGCGAGGCTGATCGTCATGAGGGAGTCGAACGACGGCTTCCGCATCGCCGAGACCGACCTCCGGCTGAGGGGTCCCGGCGACTTCATCGGAAACAGGCAGTCCGGCTTCCTCCGTCTGAAGGTCGCCTCCCTCGTCGACGACGTCGAGCTCATGGCACAGGCCAAGGAGGACGCCGAGGCCATAATCCAGGAGGACAGGGGACTGCTGCAGAGCCGGCATGCGACGCTCAGACGCATCCTCAGCGCCGACGGTACACAAGAGCCGTCCGATTGATTACTATTCATAGGCTATGAGAATAACCGGTGGCCAATACCTCAGGAGGAACATCGTATGCCCTCCTGGCATCATAAGACCTGCCATGGACAGGATGAGGGAGTCGCTCTTCTCCATCCTCGGCCCACTTGACGGGATGAGCTTCCTCGACCTCTTCTCAGGTTCAGGCTGCGTCGCGATCGAGGCGGCCAGCCGCGGAGCCGAACCGATCCACCTCGTGGAAGGGGACAGGGGAAAGAAGGAGACGATAGAGGGCAACCTCTCCTTCGTCAAAGAGGACAAGCACCTCTTCATCATGGACGTCATGCGCTACCTCTCGTCATGCATGAGGCGCTACGACGTGATCTACGCCGACCCTCCATTCAAGATGGAGGACAAGGTGGCCATCGCCGCCAAAGTCGACGCGGCAGGGCTTCTGGAGGACGGAGGACTCTTCATCATCCACTACCCCGAAGAGGAGGACAGGCTCTGGAGCGAGGCCGTAGGACAGCTCACGCTCATTGACAAGAGGAAGTACGGCCGCTCGATGCTGCGCTTCTACAGGAAGGGACAATAGAATGCCGATGACAATCAACGAGAACAACCAGGCAGTGCTCGACTACAGCCTGACATGCAACGACGTGGACGGCCACTCCGTGACCCGCCTGACGACCTATGAGAACCTCGTCCAGGAGGCGGCGGGCATGCATGCCACGATGAGGGAGATAGGAATCTTCCAGCTCCAGAAGATCGACCGCACCTGGGTCATAGCCCGCAGCCGCATGGAGATCTTCCACTACGGCGGCTGGCCGCAGGATGTGAAGGTGCTGACCTGGCCATACGACTCGACCGGCTTCAACTGCCCACGCCACGTCGAGTGCGCCGACAGCACCGGCCGTCCCCTCTTCACATGCGAGACGAAGTGGGCGGTCATAAACTTCAAGACGGGTCGCCCGGTGAGGGCGAGCGAGATCAACTCGGCCCTCCAGACCCCGCCCAAGGAGATGCAAGGAGAATGCGTCTTCCCCAACCTCGGTGAGGAGGATGACCGCTGCCAGAGCATCATCGCGCGCTACATCCCGCAGATCCACTACCTCGACACCGACCTGAACCGCCATGTGAACAACCTGAGCTACTTCAGCTGGTGCCAGGACGCCCTTCCGGACGAGTTCCGTGACGAATACAAGCCGGCCCTCGTCGACGTGCGCTGGATCAAGCAGTGCTACCGCCACGACAACCTGACAGTCATCGTCAGGGCAGCAGACAAGGACGAGCTCAAAAACGAGGAGCCGAAGCTCTGGTTCGACATCATGCGCACCGAGGAAAGCGGGGCCCAGACCAAGGTCTTCGACGCATGGATGGTCTGGAAGCGGCGCTCAGTCCTGTGCTGAGATGAGAGAAAGCGGCCACATCGGCCGCTTTCCCAATCATCATTCTCCCCAAGACCTCACTTGCCCTTCTTCGCAGCAAGCTCTTCGACCACAGCCTTGTCCAACTCGGTGTTCATTGCGACATCTGCTACAGACATTCCAAATTTCAAAAGGTTTTCCGCAATCATGCGGGCTTTCTTGTCAGCAGTCTCCATCTTCATCTCTTCAAGTTCCCTGCACATCCTCTTCGTTCCCTCCTTCGTCGTCTTGTAGTGGCGCACCTGCTTTCTGAGCTCATCATAATACATGTCCTCGGCCCTCGTCTGCACAAGGTCGTGCGCCAGACGGCCAAGGGCGCTGTCGTCCGCCGCACCCACGTTCATGAAGGCAGTGTGGCTCCCGTCGTCGTAGACCAGGCCCGGCGCGGCCTCCTTCCTCACCCTGTACAGCAGCCTCCCCTGTCCGAATGGGTCGTGCCTCATGATGAACACCACCTGGACCTGCGGCAGGCTGTCATACTCCTGTCCGCTCTCCGGTCCATGCTCCCAGTCCAGCTGGCTGTGGTACCAGCGCGCCCTCAGGGCCAGATGCAGCTCCCTGTAGTCCTGGATCTCGAAGTCGAAGACAGAGCCCTCATCGTCCACGATGTGCAAGTCCATGACGACACCACGCTGGCCCGTGACGGGGACCACGCTGTACTGCGTGTCCCTGGCGACGACGTCCAGATCCTCCCGCCCCGTGAAGAGGCGGACGAAGAGCCGGGCCACGTCCCTGTCCTTCGCGACGTTGCGGAACAGTATGTCGTTGAAGAGCGTCATCCGCCCGATCCTCTCCAGGTTCTCCTGCGTCACGCAGTTGTCGACCTTGTCCATGAGTACCTCCTTTCTCTGGTCTCATGGACACATATGCGATTGTC
>JADIMU010000029.1 GCA_017694495.1 Candidatus Aphodenecus pullistercoris | reverse complement strand
TGATGACATCCGCTGGTACCGCAACCTCGAGGAGAGGATCGCGAAGGAGCAGCGGAAGCTCTCGCGGATGCAGTACGGCTCCGCCAACTACTGGGAGCAGAAGCACAGGATCGGGAAGCTTCATGAGAAGGCGAGGAACAGGAGGAAGGACTTCCTGCACAAGCTGTCCCATGATGTGGCCAGAGACTTCGATGCCGTCATCGTGGAGGACATCAACCTCCAGCACATGTCCCAGTCCCTCAACTTCGGGAAGGCCGTATACGACAACGGCTATGGCCAACTGAGGACCATGCTCGCCTACAAGCTGAATGCGCAGGGGAAGATACTTGTGAAGGTCGACAGGTTCTTCCCTTCGAGCAAGCGATGCTCAGTGTGCTATGAGGTCAATCACGACCTGAAGCTTTCTGACCGTGAATGGACATGCCAGTCATGTGGCACACATCACGACAGGGACAAGAACAGTTGTAAGAACCTGCTGGATGAGGGAAAAGACATCCTGAACCGCTGGGCTGGCGGGGATAGCTCGTTGATACTGGCTCCGACAGGCGTCTTGAGTGAGAAGAAGCTCCATCCTCAGGCTCACAGTAATGTGAGGCAGGGTGGAAAGTAGGTCACACAGACAAAGCTGTTCCTTATAATCAGTGGTTCAGCAGTAAGCTTCATGGAAGACAATGTCCTTGGATACAACAATCCTCTGTATGGACGATGCACTATGATCATGAAGCTGCAGAACTTCGACTACTATGATACTGCCCGCTGGTTTCCCAACTACAAACCTTATGAAAAGGCCATCCTGTATGGAGTGACGGGAGGGATTCCATACTACATTGAGCAGTTTTCTCCACAGCTGAGTCTGAAGGACAACCTGATGCTCAATTTCTTCAACGGCAACTCGATCCTCTTCAATGAGGCGGACAATCTTCTCAAGGAAGAATTCAGGGAGCCTGGCACATACAAAGAAATCATTTCGGCAATCGCGGGAGGAAAGACAAAGTATACGGAAATAGCGGATTCCTGCGGGCTGAAGAGCGGTACGCTCAGCAAGTATCTGAATACGCTGATGCAACTGAAGATAGTAGACAAAAAGAAACCGATAGGAGGCGATGCGAGGAAATCCATCTACTACGTCTGTGACCTCTATTTCCGTTTCTGGTTCTTCTTCATACCAAGGAACTATTCCTCAATCCTCTCAAAGCGGATACAGAAGTCCTTCGACGTCGCCGTCTGGCGACTCATCAATGATTACATGGGGCCTGTCTTCGAAACCATTGCCAGAGAGTTCCTGGAATATAGGGATCCGGCCCTGCCGATACTCCCTTGTGAAGCCGGTTCATGGTGGGGAGGGAACCCTAGGACGAAGAAGGAATGCGAGATTGACATCGTCATCACAAGTACGGTGGACGATGATGTCGTCATAGGCTCATGCAAATTCCGGAATACTCCGGTAGGAACCGATGAGTTGGAACTGATGAAAGAGTATGCGGATGCGATGGGAACAAGAGGTGGAAGATACTACTATTTCTTCTCAGCATCAGGCTTCACAGAAGGGATGATGGCAGCAGGATGCGATACCGTCCGCCTTGTCGACATCAGTTCCTTATACAACTTCGAGACAGAGGATTCCACACACTCGTAATCGTTTTTCCTCTCGTGATTGAGGTTCACTTGTCAAGCAGTCTTGCCTCGAGTGATGGACGCCTAGTCTGCAACAAGGCCATCAAGGAGCGTGCTGTAGCGCTCCCAGGCTTGTGGGTGGTCCTCGGCAAGAGGAGCGAGAACCTCGGCCCAGCGCGGTGGAGGAGTCTGGGACAGAAAGAGGCAATAGCCGACTGTACTGGCAAATCCATCCTCGGCGATGGCATCGAGCGCGGCCTGGTCATCAGAGCTGGAGATTTCCTTCTCCAGTTCGTCAAGCTCTGGTCTGAGATAGCTCGAATCGGCACCGAAGCGCGCGAACATGAGCTCATCTACGGCTTCGAGGACATCGCACAGCAAGTCCCTCGATTCTTCAAGCTGCCGCGCACCATCGCTCTGGCATGCGACCAGCAACAGTGCCAGGAAGACCAGTGCAAATCGCTTCAGCACTCTCCGCCCCCCGTCGCATACTGGCTGCGGTAGAGCTCGCTGTAGAAGCCTCCCTTGGCCAGAAGCTCCTCGTGGCGGCCCGACTCCACGATGTCACCATCCTTCATGACGAGGATGATGTCGGCGTTGCGTATCGTCGACAGACGGTGGGCGACGACGAAGCTGGTGCGACCCCGGGTCATCTCGTTGAAGGAGGCCTGTATCAGGCCCTCGGTCCTCGTGTCGATCGAGCTTGTCGCTTCGTCGAGGATCAGGAGGTTGGGCAGATCGACCATGCACCGCGCGATGGCTATGAGCTGGCGCTCGCCTGCGGACAGCAGGCCCTCATCGTCGTCCAGCACAGTGTCGTAGCCATTCTCCAGGCGCATTATGATCTCATGCACATGGGCCCTGCGGCAGGCCTCCACGATCTCGTCGTCGCTGAAGTCTCGGCCCATCGCGATGTTCTCCCTGACGCTCGCCTTTCTGATGAAAGAATCCTGCAGCACGGAGCCGAAGGAGAGGCGGAGGCTGGAGAGCTTCACTTCGTCTATCGGAATTCCATCGATGAGGATGGATCCCGAGTCGATCTCGTAGTAGCGCATCAGCAGATTGATCACAGTACTCTTTCCAGCTCCAGTAGGACCGACTATGGCGACATGCATGCCGCTTGCGATGTCAAGCGAGAAGTCGCGGATCAGGTCCTGTCCCTTCACATAGGAGAAGAAGACCTTGCGGAAGCTGACGGACAGGGGGCCGTCGGGAAGCTCCTTCCTTCCGTCGTCGACGACGTCCTCCTCGTCCAGAAGGGAGAAGATCCTCGAAGCGCACACGAGGGCGTTCTGGAGCTCCGTTACGACTCCTGTGATGTCGTTGAAGGGCTTCGTGTACTGCGTGGCGTAGCTCAGTGCGCTCGTCAGACCACCGACGCTGAGGCGGCCCTGAATGGCCAGGAAGCTGCCTGCAAGGGCGGCGCAGGCGTAGACGACGCTGTTGACAGCCCTCGTCGCAGGATTCACGAGCGAGGAGTAGAAGGTTCCCTTGAGGGAGCTGTCGGCCCACTGGGCGTTCACCTGGCTGAAGCGCGCCTGGAACTCGTTCTGGAGGTTGTAGCACAGCACTTCACCCGTCGCCGTGATGTACTCGTCGGTGAGGTCCGTCTGGATGGACCTCCTGTCCGCCGTCTCTTTGAAGTGGCGGTGCGTCCGGCGTGCGATGAAGGAGGCGACGACGAGGGAGAGCGGCGAGAGGAGGATGACGACGAGGGCCATGATCCAGTCCAGACTGAAGAGGTACCAGATCGTAACGGCTATGGTCATGATGGCGCTGAGGGCCTGGCTGAAGCCGAGCAGCAGACCATCGGCCACCTGGTCGACGTCGCTGATCACACGGGCCACGACATCACCCTGGCGATGGCTGTCCAGGAAGGAGAAAGGAAGGCTTCCAACCTTGTCGAAGGCGTCGTTCCTCAGGCGTCTGGCGACGGAGTACACGATGCTGTTGTTCAGCCGCGAGAGGATGTATTGCGAGAGGAAGCAGAGGCAGGCGGTCAGGAGGATGGCGAAGAGCCGGCCCGTCAGGAGGCCGAAGTCGACCTCTCCCGCCCCGGTCAGCAGGTCTATGGCCTGTCCGGCGAGCAGCGGGATGTAGAGCGAGGAGAGGACATATGCGAGGGTCATGAGGATGGACAGGATGAAGCGGCCACGGCAGTGCGAGAGGTAGGACAAGGTGCGTCTGAGGCTTTCCTTATACATCGGCGTCCTCCTTCTCGAACTGCGTGTAGTGGATCTCGCGGTAGATGGGGCTTGTCGCCATGAGCTCGGCATGCGTGCCCATGGCTGCGATCCGCCCATTGTCCAGGAGGATGATCCTGTCGGCCGACATCACCGAGCTGGAGCGCTGGGAGATGATGACCTTCGTGATGTCCTTGCGCTTGGCGAGGGCACCTCTGACCAGACTGTCGGTCTTGTAGTCGAGGGCTGAGAAGCTGTCGTCGAGGATGAGGATCTGGCCGCCGTGGACCAGGGCGCGGGCGATGGAGAGGCGCTGCCTCTGGCCACCGGAGAAGTTGCGCCCACCCGTCTCGACGGGCGCCTCGAAACCCTTGTCCAGGACGAAATCGAGGGCCTGGGCGTCGCTGAGGGCGCGCTTCACCTCATCCATCGTCGCCTGGCTGTCGGCCAGCTTCAGGTTGTCCAGGATCGTACCCCTGAACAGCCTCGCCTTCTGCAGCACGAGGGTGACATTGTCATGAAGGTATTGCAGCCTGTAGGACTTTATCGGGCAGCCGAGGATGCGCACTTCACCCTCGTCCACATCGTAGAGGCGGGCCATCAGGGCGGCTATGGTGGACTTTCCGGAGCCGGTAGCACCTATGATGCCCAGCGTCTGGCCACGTTCAAGCGTGAAGCTGATGTCCTCGAGGACCTTTCCGCCAGTCTTGTTGTAGCTGAATCCCACGTGGCTGAACTCGATCGCAGGGCCGTCACAGGGACTGTCCATGCGTGTTCCATCCTCCATCGAGCTCGTCATGTCGAAGATGGCGCCGACCCTCCTCGCGCTTGCAAGCGCCCGGGTCATGGTCTGGATCAGGCTCGCCAGCTTGATCAGCTCGACGAGGATCTGCGACATGTAGTTGAAGAGGGCGACGACGGCTCCCTGGCTCAGGCTGCCCGCGTCCACGCGCACTCCGCCATACCAGATCAGGACGATTATTCCCAGATTCACGACGAGGGAAGTCAGCGGGTTCGTCAGCGCAGAGAGGCCTGCGGCCGAAATCTGGCGCGAGAAGAGGCGGTCGGCACGACCATGGAAGCTTTCCCTCTCCTTGTCCTGGAGGTTGAAGGCCCTGATGACCCTGGCACCCTTGTAGTTCTCCCTCGTCTGGGACAGCAGTTCGTCGACATCGCCCTGCACCGCCCTGAAGCGCGGCACCGTGACACGCATGATGAGGTAGACGATGATGGCCAGCACAGGAATCGCGACCGCGAAGACGAGGGCCGCGCGGGCATCCACGATGAAGGCCATGATGGCGGCGCCGAGGACGACGAAGGGAGAGCGCAGCAGCAGGCGCAGCGTCATGTTCACGCCGGACTGGACCTGGTTCATGTCCCCCGTCATGCGGTTGATCAGTGTCGGCAGGCCAATCTTCTCGCAATCGGCCAGACTGAAGGTCTCGATGTGCTCGAAGAGGGCCTTCTTGGCGTCGCGGGCGAAGAGGCTGGCCGCCTTGGCCGAGAAGTACTGCGCCGTGACGGAGACGGCCAGCCCCGTCAGCGCAAGGGCGAAGAGGACGAGGACCATGCGTACGACGTATGGGCTGTTCCCCGTCGCTATGCCTGTGTCGATGATCGAGGCGACGACGAGCGGCACGAAGAGCTCAAGGACGGCTTCCAGGAGCTTGAAGAGCGGCGCGAGGATGCACTCGCGCCTGTAGGAGGCCAGATGGCTGAAGAGCTTTCCCACCCCTTTCCTCCTCAGGCCACGATGAACGGAACAGCCACCACTGTCGTCACCATCAGTAGCGGGAGAGGATCGAGAGGAGGCGCTCAGTCGAGCATGCTTTGAGGAAGCCGGCGAGCTTGGGACCGCGCTGTTTGCCGATCAGGACTTTGTATACGGCGGTGAAGAAGGCGCCCTTCTCCACACCGTTGTCCTCCGCAGCCTTGTAGATGTAGGTCGAGAAGTCCTTCTCGTCGAGCCTGTCCAGCTCGTCTGCGATGTAGGTCCTCAGGTCCCTGATGGCGCCAAGCTCACCCTCAGTGAGCTCGACAAGTTCCCTGGTGCCATCGTCGAGCGAGAAGCGGAAGTCCTCCGGCGCGAAGTTCTGGATCCAGGCCCAGGCGCAGCGGCAGCGCACCCTCAGCCTCTCCTTCTGGCTCTGTGTGATGCCATCCAGAGTGGCGATGACGGCCTCAATGTCGCCCGAGTGGATCTGCAGCAGGTTGCACAGATGACGGAAGGGTATCTGGTAGCCGGGCTCGGAGGGAATCTCCTCGCCGACCTGGCTGAGCTCGTAGATCCTCTTCTCCTTCTCCCTCCTCTTCTCGTTGACATCCAAGAGGCCGAAGTAGATCCGCTCGCAGTTGTCGTAGTCCTCGTAGATCTTGAGGACGTCGAGGTCGAAGGAGATGGCGAACTCACTGTTTGGGCGGGTCGAGACGAAGAGGTAGCGGCATACCTCGGGAGTGTAGACCTCGAGGACGTCGTACAGCGAGATGACCTCACCGGATGATGAGGAGATCTTGCCTCCACGGCCCTTGATCGAGATGAAGTCGTACTGGAAGGAGACGGGGGCGTGTCCGCCGAAGAGCTCGACGATCTTGCGTGAAGTGTCGAAGGAGCCTCCCTCGGAGTGGTGGTCCTTTCCGGCCGGCTCGAAGTCGACGCCCTCGCGGGCCCACCTCATCGGCCAGTCGATCCTCCAGGGGAGCTTGGCGCAGCTGGTCGTGCGCAGGTCGACCGTCTCCTCCTGGCCCGTGCTGTCGTCGCGATAGCGCACAGCCCACTCTCCATCCCAGCCGAGGACCGTCGTAGTGTCCTTGTCGGTGAAGGAGGAGAAGATGGAGATCGGCCACCAGTCGTCGTCGAGTGGCTCGGTGCGGTACTCGTTGAGGATGGCCCTGATCTCGTCCTTCTTCTCAAGGGCGCGCCTCATGCCCTCGGCATACATGCCGCTGCGGTAGCGCTCGGCCTGGTAGAGGTACTCGGGGCTGACGCCGACGGTGGGAAGGATCTCCTCGACGTCCATCTCGTTCTTGCGTGCATAGTTGGGCGCCTTTCCTGTCGTATCGGGCACCAGAGTGATCGGCTTGCGCAGATAGGTGGCGAGCAGCTCAGGCTCGGGCATGTTCTTCGGGACCTTGCGGAAGACATCGTAGTCGTCCCAGCTGTAGATGAAGCGCACCTTGCGTCCCTTGGCCCTGAGGGCCCTCACGACCAGCTCGACCGAGATGATCTCGCGGAAGTTTCCGATGTGGACAGTGCCCGAGGGGGTGATGCCGCTGGCGCAGGTGTAGACCTCCTTGTCACCCTTCTCCCTGATTATCTTGTCGGCGTATATGTCCGCCCAGTGTGATGATGCTTCGCTCATGGCCCGATTATGGCAAAAGGCATCCCTTTCTTCAACATGGGGCATCTTCTGTATGCCAGGGCCTTACAGCTGTGGCGGAATGTAAGGCAAGAGCCACACAATTCTTTTCCATCAACCGGCTTTTCACTATAATTGCCCACATGAAGAGAACTGCAATCATGGCGCTTCTCATCGCCATCACAGCCGGCCTGTGGGCCGCCGAGAGCGGCATCGCGAGCTGGTACACGGCCGACAGGAGCGACGCCCTGACGGCGAACGGAGAGGTCTTCGACAACAAGGCACTCACCGCCGCCCACAAGAGTCTGACCTTCGGCACGATCGTCAGCGTCACCAACGACGACAACGGCAAGAGCATAGAGGTGCGCATCAACGACCGCGGCCCCTATGTCGAGAACCGCATCATAGACCTCACCCCGGAAGGCGCCCGCCAGCTGGGCTTCTACGAGGAAGGCATCGCCCCGGTCACACTGGAGGTCGTCAGCGAGCCTGAAGTACCCGAGAGCCAGTACATCAACGGTGCGGATACGGGCTGGTACACCATCCAGATCGGCACCTATACGAACATGGACAACGCCTACGCCCTGTACACGAACCTCAAGACGGCAGGACTCAAGCCTACCGTCGAGATCATAGGAGAGGCCATGGTCAGGATCGCTCTGACCCCTGTCCAGGCCTATCGTCTCAACGACACCTTGGCGAGCCTGTCGCAGCTCGGCATCACCGAACCGCTGGTCAGGGGAGCAAGGAACCCATACACGGCACAATGAGAGACAATCCTCAGTTCATCCTCTTCTTCGTGATTGTAGGCCTCCACATTCTGGCCTCGTGCATCTCGAACAGCCTCAGCTACAGCCAGCTGGCCTCGCTGCGCCTCCACCTGGCGACCCAGGACTGGGAGGATGGTGGCGAGATCTACCACAGGCTCTTCCTCATCAGGAAGTGGAAGGACCATGTACCTACGGCAGGCCCCTTCGACAAGAGCCGGCTGAGGAGTCTGGAAGGCGACTACCTTTCGCTCTTCATCCTCGAGACGGTGAGGGCGGAAGTTGCCCATACGCTCTGCCTGGCATCATGCTACCTGGCCTTGCTGGTCTACACGAGGCCATACAGCATATGCATCCCGCTCTTCTTCACGCTGATCAACCTGCCATGCATCATGATCCAGCGCTACAACAGGCCAAGGCTCGAGCGTGTGCTCAAGCGGCGGGGAACTCCCTTGTCGATTCCACAGACCCAGATGGTGCGCCGCTGGCGCATCCTGCCAAGACGCTGAAGGCAGGCCCGAAAGCCTGCCTTCGCCATATTTGGACGTACGGGAATCAGAAATCGAGGAAGAAGGTGAAGCTTCCCGTGACGTTCACATCGGGCCCCTCAGTGTACTTCGAGCCTGTGAAGAGATAGGCGATCTGGTAGCCAAGATCGATGAAGTCGAAGAAGCTGACCGTCACCTGGATGCCGGCGCTGGCAAGCATGTTGCTCTCGAAGTAGTCCGTGTTGAAGACGTCGCCACAGCCATAGCCTGCATCGATGAAGAGGTTGACGCGGGGGAAGATGGTGTACCAGTCGGGACCGGCGAAGCGGATGTCGAAGTTGTTCACAGCCGTGAACTGCGTGTTGTAGGTCCAGGTGTTGTAGCCGCGGACCTTGCGTCCAAGGGAGACGGGTCCCTGGGCGTAGACGGGAACGGCCGAACCGTCGGTCCAGTTCAGGTTGATCCTGTCGACCACCGTGATGCTGAACCAGTGCTGCCCGTCATTGCCGATGATCTGGTAGGGGCTGTATGCGATGACTGTGTTCAGCGTCAGCGAATAGTAGTCGGCCACGCCATCGAGGGCGCTGTTGAGGGCCAGGGGCGCATACTTCGCCTCGAAGGTCGAAAGCAGACCATTGGAATACATCTTCTGCTCGTCCATCATGTCGAGCTTGAGCTGAAGCTGGAAGGCCGTGCCGAGGTGCTGGGCATTGCCCTTCAGGTCGGGATAGATGTGGCCGGAATAGTTGGCACCAAGATATCCCTCAAGTGTCCTGATTGGGAAGTTGTCGCCATTGTCCCTGTCCTGGCCGACGACCATGGAGTCCTTGTTGTAGTCCCAGCGGCCAAGATAGCTTGCAGTGAGGGTCAGCAGATCCTTGCCTTCGACGGGTGACTGAAGGAAGCCCTGGCTGAAGCGCAGCTCCCATTCGACGTTGGCCGTATCGTAGACGATTGGGTCGGTGGTCTCGACAGCTCCTGTCTCGGGGTTCTGCCAGACCTTGCGCTGGACGTAGCCGCCTCCGGCGATCAGGGCAAGCTGGGTCTCATTGCCCTCGATGAGGTTGAGGCCTGTATAGCCTACTCCGAGCTTGGCCGCTGTGGGTACGAAGCCGATCAGGATCTCGGGATGCTGGTCTATGGTCGGACTGCCGAAGACCAGCTCGAAATCGGCGGCGCCAAGTGTTGAGATGGCCAGGATGGCCACCAGGATCGTTGTGAGCAGAGTTTTCTTCATAACTGGGATTCTAGCATTCCACAAGCGTTGTCGACAATCTCAATCTTTCTGTCAGGATTGTGAAATCTTTGCACAAGATTCCTTCCTGATGTTCGAGACGAAGAGTCCGGCCATGACCAGAAGGGCGCCAAGGGCCGACTGGAGCGTTATCCTCTCACCCAGGATGAGGAAGCTGAAGACCAGCGTGAAGGCCGGAATGATGTAGATGTACTGGCCCGAGACGACGGCCCCAATGCGGCCGATCGCTCCGGCCCAGGCGACGAAGCAGAGGGCCGAGGCGCCCAGCCCCAGGAAGAAGAGGTTCATCAGGTTCACAGGGTCGCACATCTCTTCCAGGCTGATGGAGAAGCCTTCCACCATCAGGACGGGGATCATGAAGATGAGGCCGTAGAAGAAGGTCCTCCTCGTCGTCATGATGACATCGTGGCCGAAGAGGGCGATGCGGTCGACGAAGTAGGAGTAGAAGCCCCAGATGATCGAGGCGGCCAGCGCGATTCCATCTCCCATAGGATTCAGGCTGAAACCGGAACCCGCAGGAAAGGCGATCAGGACGAGGCCGATGAAGGTCACGACGAAGCCGAGGGTGAAGAAGAGGCCAAGCTTCGTCTCCCTGGGTCTGAACAGCTTGTAGACCAGGGCGATGAAGAAGGGCGCCGTCGACACGAGGACGGAGACGTTGCCCGCCATCGTATGCTCCAGGGCGACGTTCTCCATGTAGTAGTACAGGAAGATTCCGCTTGCCGCCGCAAGCATGTACAGCCCTTCCCTCCTCCAGCCCTCGAAGGCGAGCATGCGCGGCCTCAGGAGGAAGAGGATCAGGTAGCCGAAGGCGAAGCGGATGAAGAGGATCTCGATGGATGAGAAGCTCTCCTGCAATATCTTGGTGCTGATGAAGGTCGTCGACCACATCAGCACCGAGAAGAGGGCCAGCAGGTGGCCTTGGAGGCGCTTTCTGTCCATCACGCCTCGACAGCGAGGTCCTCAGGCTCTCCCCTGTCGACCTTGGACATCGTGATCCAGGCGATGGCGAAGAAGATGGCCGTGAAGACGAAGAGCGCCGGATAGCCGAAGAGGTCTATGCATCCTCCTGCAATCGGGGGTGCTATGATGCTGGCGGCCTGGCTGAAGAAGTAGTACAGGCCCGTATAGATTCCGACCGTCGTGTAGTCCGACATCTGCCAGAGCATCGGGAAGGAGTTGGTGACGACCGAGACCCAGAAGATGCCGAAGAGGAAGAGCAGCGCCCAGAAGCTGACCAGGCGGACCGTCGGGTTCCAGGAAGCCGTCACGAAGCTGTGGACGAAGACGAGCAGCGTCACCGCGACGAGGCAGACGAGTGAAACGCGTATCGTCCTCTTGCGGCCGAAGCGGTGGGCGACCTTGCCAGAAGGTATGGCGAAGATGGCGTAGGCTATGCCGACCATGCCTGCGGCAAGCGATGCGGTTCCTGAGCTTGTGCCCAGCACCTCCTCGCTGTACAGGCCTACGAAGGGCAGGACGCCCTGGTAGGAGATGAACCAGCAAAGCAGCGAGATGAGGATGAAGAGCGCGCTCTTGTCCTTCTCTCCGACGACGTGTCTGAGCGACTGGAGGATGGACTCCTTCTTCTCCTTCGCCGCCTTCTCGCGCGGCACCTGGCTTGAGCGCTCCTTGACGAAGATGAAGAGGAGGACGACTGCCAGGATTACGAAGAGCGAGGCCACAGGGAAGGCCAGGATCTCGTTTACAGGCTCCTCCTGCCCAGGAAGCTTGATGTACACGTCCATCAGACGGGCCAGGGCGACGGTTCCCAGGATGGTGGCGATTCCACCCATCGTGTTGATGACGCCGTTGGCCTCGCTTCTGAGGTCACCGGGAACCATGTCGGGCATGAGGGCGACGACAGGTCCGCGCACGGCCTGCTTGGAAAGGTTGAAGCAGAAGACCAGGGCGATCAGGAGCCAGAGCGAGGAGAGCGCCGAGAAGGGGATCAGGCCGAAGAGTACTGCGGCGATCGGCAGCAGCGTCACAATGAAGGGCATGCGGCGTCCTATTCTCGTGTCGACGCGGTCTGACAGGGCGCTGAAGATCGGAATCAGGAAGATTGCGAGCACGTTGTCGAAGGTCATGATGAGGCCCACGATCGTGTTGCTCTCGATGAAGTTTCTGAGGAAGATCGGGACGTAGGTGTCGTAGAGGGGGTCCATGAGGCCCATCGTGAAGAAGCCCAGACCGATCAGGAAGGTTGTAAGGTAATAGCCTTTGAGGCTCTTTCTTTTCGCCATAGCTCACTCCTTTCCCCCACCCTAACACATTCGAGCCGCCCTTGTCGTTGCGCACGACATGAAATTGCGGTAAAACATCGTGAAGGTTTCCAGATGATCAAGACGAAGAGAGAACTCGAGGACCGCCTGACCTTGAAGGCGGACGAGGAGGCCTGGTTCGACCACCCCTCCTCCCTCCCCCTGCTGATATCAGACGCATTGGAGCGGCTCATCGACCCCGCCGACCCGCACGACCCAATCAGGCGCCAGCTGGTGCCCGACGTGAGGGAGTGCGACCGGACTGACAGTCTGGACCCGCTGGGCGAGGTCAGCCATCAGGCGACGGGTCGGCTCATACACCGCTATGGACGCCGTGCCGCCCTTCTGACGACGGACCGCTGCTTCGCCTACTGCCGACACTGCTTCCGCCGACGCTTCACAGGTACGGACAGCGGCCCGATCAGCGACATCCAGATCGAGGAAGCTGCAAGCTACCTGAAGGAGCACGGCGAGATCACCGAGCTCCTCCTTACGGGAGGGGACCTCTTCACACTCTCCGACCAGAAGCTCGACCACCTCCTCACATGCCTCAAGGAAGCCAGGGAGGACCTCATCCTCCGCCTGTGCACGCGCTCCGTCGTCTCGATGCCCAGCCGCTTCACATCTTCCCTGATGGAGATCATCAAGCGCCACAACCACGGCGCCCCATTCCTCCTCCTGACCCAGTTCAACCATCCCAGGGAGCTGACGGAAGAAAGCATCGAGGCGGTGGGCAAGTTCATCTCGCTGGGGATACCGGCCTTCAACCAGTCCGTCCTCCTTGCCGGAGTGAACGACGATGTCGACGTCCTCGAAGAGCTGTGCAACAGCCTCCTCATGAACCGCATCAAACCCTACTACCTCTTCCAGTGCGACCTCGTGCAAGGCACAGCCCACCTCAGGGTACCCATCGAGAAGGGCCTTGAAATCGAGGCTGAGCTGAGGAAGAGGCTCTCAGGACTGGCAATGCCACAGTACACGATCGACCTGCCAGAGGCGGGAGGCAAGGTCATCCTCACACACGACTACCTCGTGGGCAAGGACAGCGAGGGCTACATCTTCGAGAGCCCTGACGGCGGAACGAGAAGATACCCCCTGAAATGAGCAGAGCCGCCTGACTGGCGGCCCTGCAATGCTTCAAGACTGGATCACTGCGCTATCGCGCTGAAGATCGACTGGATGGCGGCCTCCCTCTCAGCCTCGCGGGCCGATGCATAGTCGCCCTCGTCACTCACCCTCGCGGTGGAGACGAAGTCGGGAGCCGAGACGATGCCGGAGGAGCGGCTGGAAGAGCTGGGCTCGGACGTCTGCACGCTGGGCTGGTCAGCGATCTGGCCCATCTGGTCGTAGACGTCGTCGATCCTGCTGTCCGTATAGTCGTTGGCCTGTGCCACAATCTCCTCAGCATAGGGTGCCAGAGCCTCTTCGATGTCGCTCCTGAGGGCCTCGAGGTCGAGGCTGTCGATATAGGCCATGACCTCATCCTCAATCGCGGAAGCAAGAGCGTCGGCATCGACGGCATTGGCCTCGATCATGTCGACAAGCTCATCGTAGTTGGCATCGACATAGCTCTGGATCGCATCGTCGACGGCGGCCATCAGATCATCGTAGCCGGCGCTGACGTAGGCGTCGATCTCTTCCTGGGCGATTCTGGCGATCTCATCGTAGTTGGCCTCGACGTAGCTCTGGATGGCATCGTCGATGACGGCCTCGAGCTCGTCATAGTGCGCTGCGACGTAGGCGTCGATCTCATCCTGTGCGACAGTGGCGATCTCGTCGTAGTTGGCTTCGACGTAGGCCAGGATGGCATCGTTGATGATGCTCTGCAGCTCATCGTAGCTGGCATCCACGTAAGCCTGGATGCGCTCGTCGGCGATCTGGGCGACCTGGTCGATGTTGGCGTCCACATAGCTCTGGATCGCCTCGTCGATGATGCCGTCCAAGGTCTCATAGTTGTCGGCGACATAGCTGGCGACATAGTCCTCGACTGTCGTCAGGATGATGGCGTCGAGCTCGTCAAGGCTGGCATCCACGAAGGCCTGGATCTCGTCACGTGCGATCTGACCGATCTGGCTGTAGTTCGCATCGACATAGGCCTGAATCCTCTCGTCGGCAATCTGGCCGATCTGGGCGGAGAGGGCCGTGATGTCCAACGAGGCTACATATTCCTCGACATCGGCATAGACCTTCTCGAGGACGCTGTCGGCGATGGCGTCGACGTCGACACCGACTTCGGCGAGCATGGCCACAATCTCATCGCGGTTGGCGCTGGCGTAGTCGATGACGGCCTGCTCGACCATGGATGTGAGGACATCGTAGTTGGCGTCCACGTAGGCCTGGATGCGCTCATCAGCGACCTGGCCGATCACACTGAAGTTGGCATCTACGTAGTCCTGGATCCTCTGATCGGCAATCAGGCCAATCTGGTCGTAGTTGGCGTCCACATAAGTCTGGATCCTTTCGTCGGCGACCTGACCGATTACGGCGAAGTTCTCATCGACATAGGCCTGGATGGCGCTGTCGATGATGCCATCGAGCGTCGTCAGGTTGGCCCTGACATAGGCGTCGATCTGCTCGTTCGCGATGACTGCGATCTGGTCGATGTTGTCGTTGACGTAGCTCAGGATGGCATCGCTGATGATGCCCTCGAGGACAGAGTAGTTGGCATCGACATAGGTCTGGATATGCTCGTCGGCAATCTTGCCTATCTCACTGTAGTTGGCCGCGACGTAGGCGTCGATCTCCTCATTCGCGATGACTGCGATCTGGTCGTAGTTCGCATTGACATAGCTGAGGATGGAGTCGCTGATGATGCCAAGCAGCTCGTCGTAGTTGGCCTCGACGTAGGCCTGGATGCGCTCATCCGCGACCTGGCCTATCACGTTGAAGTTGGCGTTGACGTAGTCCTGGATCGCACTGTCGATGATGCCATTGAGCGTCTCCATGTTGGCATTGACGTAGGACTCGATCTGCTGGTTGGCGATGACTGCGATCTGGGAGTAGTTGGCATCCACATAGTCCTGTATGGCGCCTTCGACGATGTTCATGAGTTCATCGTAGCTTCTGTCGACATAGCTCTGGATGCGCTCATCGGCGATCTGGCCGATCTGGCTGTAGTTCGCGTCGACATAGGCCTTGATCTCGTCGCGGGCGATCTGGGCTGCCGAGGCGGCGTCAAGTCCCTGGTAGACCACATCACCACCCTGGCTGACGGTGGCGGAGGAGACCCTGGAGTCGACGATCTGGACCAGCTGGTCGTAGTTCTCGGCGACGTAGGCGTCGATCGCAGCGTCCGCGATGGCGACAAGCTCATCGTAGTGCTCGCTGACGTACTGGTCGACGTAGCTGGTGACCTCCTCGCTGGCCGAGGCCCTGACCTGTCCGTCGATGCCTGCCGCTATGGAGGACTGGAGGTTTCCGTCAGCCGCGAGGGCGCTTGCCAGACGGTTCAGGAAGTCCTGGTCAGACAGCAGAGCCGTCTTCACCTCCTCGCTGTCCACAGTGTTGTCTACTGTGATGAGGCCATCGGCCTGACGATTCCTGGCCTCTTCGAGGAGGCTGTTGTCAGTTCCGGGGCGGACTGCCCACAGCACCAGGAATGCTGCTATGGCCAATACGACTGTGATACTCAGCAAAACAATACGAGTTGACTTACCCATGAACGTATCCTCTACCTACCAGTGTATCATAATAAAAATCCAGTTGTCGAGAAAGATGAGCCTTTGTGGAATCGTTCATTATGGTGATTATTCTGCGCCCTGAACTGAAGATTTCCTGGCCTATGTCCTGCTGGCTCGCCTCCCTTCTGAGGAAGGCCTCCCTCGTCGTTCCATCCCTTTCCATCGCCCTCTCGATCCTCTGCTCAAGGGGAGAAAGGAAGAAGAGGACCTCGTCGCACAGCTCGACGAGGCGCATGCGCTCCAGGAGGGCGCAGTTGATGATTGAGACCTCATGGCGTCCGATGAAGTCGACGACCTGGCTCCTCATCCAAGGGTGGCTGATGCCGTCCAGCCTGGCCAGCTGGGACGCATCCGAGAAGACGATCGCACCCAGGGCCTTCCGGTCTATCGTGCCGTCCGCCTTCTCTATGCCCTTGCCGAAGGTCTCGACGAGGAGGTCATGGTTGGCGACGAGGGCCTCGTGGCCCAGCTTGTCGACATCGACCACGGCAAGGCCCTTGGCGGCGAAGTACGATGCGGCCACATCCTTGCCGCTGCAGCTCTTTCCTGTGAGTCCGATGACCATCAGTGCATATCTCCCCAGCGCTCTGCGTCCTCGATGCTGACATGGAGGGGGACGGAAAGCTTCGCCGCTCCCTCCATGCACTCGCGCACGAGGCTGCGCATCTCTTCCAGCTCTCCGACAGGCACTTCGAAGATCAGCTCGTCGTGGACCTGGAGGAGCATACGGCTGGCAAGACCCCGACGCCTCATCTCGCCGTCCAGAGCGGCCATCGCCTTCTTCATCAGTTCGGCCGCGGAGCCCTGTATGATCGTGTTCAGCGCGATGCGCTCGGCTGCGGCCTTGACGTTCTTGTTGCGGCTGTTGATGCCGACAACCGTCCTCATGTGGCCGCCGAGGGTGCGCACATAGCCCTTCTCCTCCGCATCACGAACGACCTTGTCCACATAGCTTCTGACCTGGGCGTAGCGCTCGAAATAGCGGTCGATGAAGGTCTTCGCGTCGGCACGGCTTATGCCAAGCTCACCTGAGAGCCTGAAGGGCGACATGCCGTACATGATGCCGAAGTTGATCGTCTTGGCGATGCGCCTCTCGGCCGGCTCGACATCCTCAGGCTTCTTGTCGAAGATGAGGCTGGCCGTGTAGCGGTGGACGTCGCCACCCTCCCTGAAGGCCCTTCCCAGCTCCTCGTCCCCGCTGACATGGGCCAGCATCACAAGCTCGATCTGCGAGTAGTCGGCAGACAGGAAGCGGCAGCCGTCACCGGCGATGAAGGCCGAGCGGATCAGCCGTCCATCCTCGCTGCGTATCGGGATGTTCTGCAGGTTCGGGTTCTTGCTGGACAGCCTTCCCGTAGCCGTTCCCGTCTGGAGGAAGGAGCTGTGGATGCGTCCCTCACCGTCCGTCATCTGTGGCAGCGTGTCGATGTAGGTGCCAAGCAGCTTGCTCACCTGGCGGTAGGCCAGGATGTCCTCGATGATCGGATGCTCGCCCCTGAGTCCCTCAAGCGTCTCCGTCGCGGTCGAATAGCCGCGCTGCGTCTTGCGCCCGGCCTGGAGGCCGAGCTCCTCGAAGAGCACCTTGGCCAGCTGCTGGGTCGAGTTGATGTTGAACTCGTGGCCCGCCAGCTGGATGATGCGCTTCTCCAGATCCTCCTGCCGTGCCGACATCGTGCCATCCAGCTGGCGCATGAAGTCCTTGTCCAGAAGGACGCCGGCCATCTCCATGCGGGCCAGGACGGGAATCAATGGCAGCTCATAGTCCCTGAAGACCCTCATCAGGTCCCGCTCCTCCAGTTCCTTGCCCAGGTGGAGGTAGAGCCGGTAGGTCAGGTCACTGTCCTCGGCACCGTAGCGCATGGCACTCTCAAGGGGAACGGCGGAGAAGTCCGCACCCTTGGGGACGATGTCGTCGTAGGCTATTGCCTCGTAGGAAAGGTAGCGCAGGGCGAGTGACTCCAGGCTGTAGCTCGAGGAGGCCGAGTCGAGCAGCCAGGCGTAGATCATCGTGTCGGCCTCGATCTCCATGCCCTCGAGACCCAGGTGGCTGAGCACTTCCAGGTCGAACTTGATGTTCTGCCCTATGACCTTCAGCTTTCCTGTGGAGAAGTATTCATTGAAGAGCGTCATGACGTCGTCGAGCGCCAGGAATGTGCCCTCGGCGGCCTTGAGCGGGCAGTAGAAGGCCTTCTTCTTCCCGTAGGAGAAGGAGAAGCCTACAAGTTCAGCCTTGGCGGTATCGAGGTCGCTCGTCTCGATGTCGAAGGCGATGTGGCCTGCGGCCCTGCGGGCCTCCTCGAAGTAGGCGCGCACCGTCTTGATGTCCTTGAGGACCTGGTACTCGCCCAGTCCGATCAGCGAAGGATCCTTCGTCACATCCTTCTGAGCCGTCTCCTCCATATCCTCTTCCACAGCCGCTGTCCTGGCCGGCGATGAAGGCTCCTCACCCTTCCTCGCCATCGCGGCGGCGCTCTTTGCGAGGGAGAAGCAGTTGTGCTTCTTGAATATGTCCACTGCGTGGGCGTAGTCGATCGTGCTTGTGAGGAAGCGGTCATCGTCGAAGCTGTCCAGCGTGAAGACATCACTTTTCAGGCGGACGAGGTCCCTCGACAGATAGGCGCTCTCCTTTCCCTCCTCGAGCTTGGCCCTCAAGCCCTTCGAGAGGCTGTCGAGATGGCGGTAGATGCCGTCGAGCGAGACGTACTCCTCCAGAAGCTTCACGGCACCCTTCTCTCCGATGCCCTTCACTCCGGGCACGTTGTCGGACGAGTCGCCCAGGAGCGAAAGGTAGTCCACGATCTGCGTGGGTGCGATGCCGAACTCCTCCTTGACCTCCTCTGGCCCGAAGAGCGTGTACTTGGGCTGGTTCTTCTTGGGAGGACGGAGGGCACCCACCCTGTCGTCGACCAGCTGAAGCAGGTCCTTGTCGCCGGTGACCATGACGGTCTCGACGCCAAGACGGGAGGCGTTGGCCGCCAGAGTGGCTATGAGGTCGTCCGCTTCGTAGCCTTCCTGGGCGATATATGGGATGTTGAGCTTCTCGAGGGCGTCCATGATCAATGGAACCTGACTGTGCAGGTCCTGCGGCGCGGCTTCCCTGTTGGCCTTGTACTCGGGGTACATCCTGTGCCTGAAGGTCGGTCCCTTGCTGTCCATCGCGATGACGAAGTAGTCGAACTTGTAGTCCCTGATCAGCATGAAGACAGTGTTGAAGAAGCCGAAGAAGGCCGAGACGTTGTTTCCCTCACTGTCGGTGAGCGGATGCGTCAGGAAGGCGAAATAGCTGCGGTAGATCAGGGAATAGCCGTCGACGATGTAGAGCTTCCTGCCGGAAAGCGTAGCCCTCTCGTCCTTCTTCTCCTCCTTCCGGCTCTCCCTCATCCTCTCCCTCTCCTCCGCCTCTCTGGCGAGGGCTTCCTGGTCCAGGTCCTCTGCGCTGAAAAGCTCGTCCAAATCAAACCTCCAGAACAAGTCCGTCATAGGCCGAGAGCGCATCCTCGTAGAGGCCGTCGATCTCGGCGCATGAAGTCTCATGATTGATGTGTGTGAAATATATCCGGTCGGCACCCATCCTGCGCCCCGCCTCATGGGCCTCCTCGAAGCTGAAGTGGGCGCCATGGCTTCTCTTCCTCAAGCCTCCGATGGCCAGGACCTCGACACCCCGCAATGCATCGTAGACTTCATCCGGGATGTAGGTGCAGTCCGTGATGTAGGCGAAGCGTCCGAAACGGTAGCCGTAGATGGGCATATGGGTGACGCGTCCATGCTCGACAGGAAGCGGCGTCAGATGGAAACCGGCGATCTCGACCTCCTTCAGCGGCTCGAGGGCCACAGCGCTCAGATGGGGATTGCCGGGAAAGCCGTGGCAGTCGAAGGCGTAGCTGTAGTGCTTTTCTATGTAGTCCAGCGTCGGTCTGTTGGAATAGATCGTCATGTTCCGCTTCTGGGAGAAGACGCGCAGGTCGTCTATTCCCGACAGGTGATCGGCGTGGGAATGTGTGTAGAGCACCGCGTCCAGCGAGTGGACGTCCTCTCGCAGCATCTGGAGGCGGAACTCGTAGCCCGTGTCCACGACGATGCGCCGTCCATCCTCTTCAAGCATGATCGAGGAGCGGTAGCGTCTGTCGCGCACGTCCGTGCTCTTGCATACGGCGCACTCGCAGCCGATGACGGGAATGCCATGGCTCGTGCCTGTGCCGAGGAACGTTATCTTCATACCGCCAAAGTCTAGCACCTGAGGCCCCACTCTGAAAGGGGGCCCCATCCCTAGTAGTGTGTGAAGGTCAGCGTGATGTCCCCGGGCTCATCCTCGATGTAGCCATGCTGGAGGACAGCGTCAGAATCGAAGAGCGCCGGATTGTCTACCCTAGCGCTATTGTTTCCATAAGAGGCTGGCCTGCCCAGATAGCCGCAGTATATACGGAGATAGCCCTCATTCGTCCCCTCGATGCCGACGCTTGCGATGCCGCTCCTGTCCACTTCCGTCGCAGGAGACGAGAAGCATGGCCAGAACTGCGAGTGCGATGATCTTTGCTCTCATGTTTTTCCCTCATGGACATCTTGGTGCCGTCCGGGATGGGCGTCAAGGAGAATCATTGCCAGCATGTCTGTGTTTTTCTCCACATTTCAGTGACGCAGCTGTTTTGACGCGATAGAATCATCTGTATGAAATACGGACCTGCCACAATTTTGCTTCGCGATGGAAGGAGCGCTGTGCTGAGGAGCCTGGAAAGGGGCGATGCGGCAGCCACGCTCTCCCTCGTGAAGACCGTCTATTCAGAGAGCGAGTTCCTGGCGCGATACCCGGAAGAGTTCACGCTCTCCCTCGCCCAGGAGGAGGACTGGATCGGAAGAAAGCTGACCGACGACAAGGCTGTCTTCCTCGCATCCTTCGTCGATGGCGAGGAGGTCGGCATGTGCGAACTCTCACCGGCAGCCAATGGGCGCAAGGCGGCGCACAGGGGCGAGGTCGCGATCTCGATCCTCTCATCCTTCCAGAGCCTGGGGCTGGGGAGCGCAATGCTCTCCACACTCATCACACTCGCGCCGACGATGGGCTACAGCCAGATCGAGCTGTCAGTCAGCCAGGAGAACGTGAAGGCCAAGGGACTCTACAGCAAGCTCGGCTTCGAGGAGACGGGACGCATCCCCAGAGGCTTCCATCTTGATGATGGACGCTATGTCGACCTCTTGCATATGGTCCGCATCCTAGAGCCAGAGCGATGCTGAGGCGTCGGAAGGCATTCTCCAGTCGCCCCTCGGCGAGAGCGTCAGGGTTCCGACCTTCGGGCCGTCGGGCAGGCATGACCTCTTGAACTGCTGGCCCACGAAGCGGCGGAAAAAGTTGTCGAGCCACTTGTCGATCGTGGCCTCGTCGTAGACGCCCTCGAAGGTCCTGTATGCGATGCGGCGGATCTTCTCCTTGGTGAAGGAGCAGCGCACGAAGTGGTAGAGGAAGAAGTCGTGCAGTTCGTAGGGCCCGACGAGGTCCTCCGTGACCTGGGAAATGTGTCCATCCGCCTTGGCAGGGAGGAGCTCAGGTGAGACGGGAGTTGCAAGAATGTCGGAAAGCACCTTGCCCGCTCCTGAGAAGTCGCATGAGGCGAACCAGCCGACAAGATAGCGCACAAGCGTCTTGGGGACGGAGGCGTTGACTCCATACATGCTCATATGGTCGCCGTTGTAGGTCGCCCAGCCCAGGGCGAGCTCGGAGAGGTCGCCGGTTCCTATCACAAGGCCTCCCGTCATGTTCGCCTTGTCCATGAGGACCTGGGTGCGCTCCCTCGCCTGCCCGTTCTCGTAGGTCACATCCAGTCTGTCGGGACTCTGCCCGATGTCCTCGAAGTGCCTCAGCACGGAGGCCTTTATGTCCACCTCCTCGAAGCTGACGCCAAGGGCGAGGGCCAGCTCCTCGGCGTTGCCACGCGTCCGCTTCGTCGTACCGAAACATGGCATCGTGATGGCAAGGATGTCCTTGCGCTCCCGCGAGAGCATGTCGAAGGCGCGTACAGTCACGAGCAGTGCGAGGGTCGAGTCGAGGCCGCCGGACAGCCCGATGACGGCAGTCCTGGCATGAGTGTGCTCAAGCCTCTTCTTCAGACCGAGCGCCTGGAGCGTAACGATGCGCTCGCAGCGCTCCTCCACTTCCTTCCTGTCGTCGGGGACGAAGGGGAAGCGCGGGTATGTTCTGGTGAGGACAGTCTCCTCCACCTTGAAGTCCGTCCAGACTGTGAGATGGTCACCATCAGCAACACTGAAGGTCGAGTGCTTCATCCTCTCGCTCTCCAGGAAGGAGAGGTCGACCTCGCTTTCAAGGATCTGGTCGCCGGCAAGGAAGTGCTCTGCGAGGATGCGTCCATTCTCCGCGATGAGGCTGTGTCCGGCGAAGACCATGTCGGTAGTGCTCTCCCCCTCACCCGCGTTCGCGTAGATGTAGGCCGCGATCGACTTCGCGCTCTCCATCGACACGAGGCTGCGGCGGTAGCTGTCCTTGCCGATCAGCTCGTCGCTTGCGGAGAGGTTCGCGATGAGGGTCGCCCCGGCGAGGGCATGACGGGAGCCGGGGCTCTGGGGCACCCAGAGGTCCTCGCAGATCTCGACTGAAAGGGCGAAGGAAGGAAGGCTGTGCGAGCGGATGATGATGTCGGCTCCAAAGGGGACGGCCTTGCCTTCAAAGAGCGTCTGGTCGACGCCTTCGGGAGAAGGAGAGAACCAGCGTCCTTCATAGAACTCTCCATAGCTCGGTATGTTCGTCTTGGGAATGATGGCGAGGACGGAGCCGTGGTGGACGACGGCGGCGACGTTGTAGAGCTTGCCCTTGTGCGCATATGGCAGGCCGACGACGGCAAGGACATCGCTGTGGGCAGTGGATGAGGCGACCTTTGCCAGGCCATCACTGGCGGCCGCAAGCAGGTCCTGGCTGAAGACGAGGTCCCCCAACGTATAGCCCGTGAGGCCAAGTTCCGGAAGGACAAGGACCTTGATGCCCTTGTCTTCGGCCATGCGGATGGCCTTTACAGTCCTTTCTACGTTGGCGCTGACGCCGGCGACGCTTACAACTGGGCTGACTGCCCCTACCTTGAGGTATCCATCTCTCATGGCCTTAAGTTAAGGCTTTGCCCCCGACCTTTGCAAGATTCCGATTTCCTTTGGTCCTGGCAGGGAGGCGCTGTTATAATTCCAGACATGAAAGTGACAGAGCTCTCAGGCTCCTGGACGCTCAGGGGCCTCGACAACGAACTTCTGCGTGACAGCTGCCCCGCCCTGATGAGGGAGGAGGTCAGCTTCAGCATGCCAGCTGACGTCCACTCCATCCTGCTCGACCACCATATGATCGGCGACCCCTACAAGGGATGCAAGGCCCAGGATTCGGCCTTCGTCACGAGGACGGGCTGGTCGATGTCGACAGTCTTCCAGTGGCACAGGGAGGAAGGAATGAGGGACAATCTCATCCTCGAAGGCGTCGACTGCCTCGCCACAGTCAGGCTTAACGGCCAGGACATAGGCTCATGCGACAACGCCTTTTGCCGCTACATCTTCCCCGTCACCGAGGCACTGGCCGAAGGGCGCAACATCCTCGAGATCGTCTTCGAGCCGCTGGACAAGGTCCTCGATGGAAAGCGGAAGGACCATGAAGGCCTTCCCCGCCAGGCCATGGTGCGCAAGAGCGCGCGCCACTTCGGCCCCTATGGACTGACGCCGGTCGGCGTCTACACGATGCCGACGATCGTCAGCGACGACACTCTCCTCGTCGAGAGCTGGAACTGCACGAGCCGTCTCGTGGACCACAACTGGCTGCTGCGCTTCACGATGACGGGACGCGTATTCAGAGAGTGCGAGGCCATGCTCACCCTTGAGGCCGCGGGCCACAGGGAAGAGGTCACGCTCCACCTCGCCCCCTGGCAGAACAGCTGGTCGCACAGCTTCGCCATCGCCCAGGAAGACGTCGCACCCTGGAATCCTGCGGGAATGGGAGGGGCCCACATCTACCCGATGTCGGTATCGCTTGCCGGCTTCTCTGACCGCCGCATGATAGGCTTCCGTACGATCGAAGTCGACAACAGCGAGGACGAGGCGGGCAGGAGCTTCTCCATCCTCGTCAACGGAGAGAGGGTGTTCATAAAGGGCTTCGTCTGGAGTGGAGTGGACATGCTGCCTGGCAGAGTCACGTCCTCGCGCGTCATAAGGGCGCTCCAGAGTGCCGTCCAGGCCGGCTTCAACGCAGTACGCGTCCACAGCTCGTCGGCCTATGAGAGCGAAGTCTTCTACGACAGCTGCGACAGGCTCGGCCTCCTCGTCTGGCAGGACTTCATGTTCGACGAGGCGACCTATCCCCAGGACGAAGACTTCGCACACAGCGTCGAGGCCGAGGTCTCCTACCAGGTCCTGAGGCTGAAGAGCCATCCCTCGCTCGCCGTCCTGTGCGGCGGTGGCGAGAAGCTTCCAGACCAGAATGATGTGCACCAGGTGCTTTCCTACGACAGGCTGAACCACGGCGTTGTGGAGCGCTGTGCGAAGGCCCTCGCTCCAGAGCTCGCCTACGTCCCGCACGCCGCGGCCGAGACGCTGGAGAGCACATTGCGCCGTCACGATGGAAGGAGCTGGGGTCTGAGCTTCATCGCAGACGGCACCGACCTCGAGCACATCAGAAAGGATCGCGGCCAGCTTGCCCGCTTCATAAGCTCCTTCTCCTTCCCCTCCCTGCCCTCGCTGTCCGCAGTCAGAGGTTATGTCGAGGAGGGGGAAGTGAACATCTCGGCCGACAGCATGACCCGGCACCAGAGCGCGGCGAGCGACAGCGACCTGATCGTCTCGAGCATACTGGCCCACTACCGCTTCCCCGAAGGGCTTGAGAAGATGATCTACCTCTCGCAGCTCGTCCAGGCCGAAGTCGTCTCACGCATCGTCGACCGCCTGCGCGTGGAGGGCCCCTACTCTTCAGGCTTCTTCCTCAAGTCGCTCTCCTCCAGCTGGCCTGCGGCCGACGAGAGCGCCATCGAGTACGGTGGCAAGTGGAAGATGCTCATGTACCGCATGAGGGCGACGCTGGCGCCGCTGAGCACGATCTGCCTCAGGAAGGGACACTTCATCAACATCCTGGCTCTGAACGACTCGGCTGATGAGAGCGAGGTCAAGGTCTCGCTCAAGTTCTCGTCCTTCAAAGGCGACAAACTCAAGATGCAGGTCTTCAGGAAGGTCCTGCCACCCCACAGTCTTACCCAGATCGCAAATTGCGACTTCTCCTTCATCAAGGACACGAGGCAGGCCTTCGCCTACGTCAAGCTCTCGACGCCGGAAGTCTACCGCGAGGAGCTCGTCCTCCTCGACGAGCCCAAGAGGTGCCACTTGTGCGACCCGATGCTCTCCGTCGACCTGAGCAGGAACGGGAGGAACATCAACTGCCGCGTCAGCTGCACCCACCCCGCCTTCCACGTCGTCCTCGATGCAGGAGACATCGCGGGCTCCTTCTCCGACAACCTCTTCTCCATCAGGCCGACGGCGCAGAAGATCGTCAGCTTCCAGTGCGAGGGGGACGTCGACCTGGAGGACTTCAGGAAGGCGCTTCGCGTCTACGACCTCTGGTGGGCAGGAAAGACCAGCTGATGACAAAAAGGGCGCCGGCTGTCCTCTCTCCATGACAACCGGCGCCGCCAATATCCAATCGGGTATGCTGCTGTGGGCAGGCCTCCCCTGTGTATGTTACTGTGCGATCCTGACCTCGATGCGCCTCGGCCTGTCCTCGGCCTTCTTGGGCAGAGTGACCGTCAGCACTCCATCGGCCATTCTGGCCTCTATCGCAGCCTCGTCCACGCCCTCAGGCAAGGCGAAGCTCCTCTTGAAGGAAGGTGTCGCCACCTCGCGCACGATGTAGTCCCTGTCCTTCTCCTTCCCGACGCCCTCGCTCGAGACCGTCAGCACGTGCTTGTCCACATGCATCGCCACATC
>JADIMU010000028.1 GCA_017694495.1 Candidatus Aphodenecus pullistercoris | reverse complement strand
GCGGCTCGAGGGACCATCTTGAGGTGCACCACATCAGGCAGAGGAAGGACGGAGGCTCCAACAGCCCTGACAACCTCATTACTTTGTGCCACGGGTGCCACAGGGCCTGGCATGAGGGGAAGAAGGACATGGTCACATTGTCGGCAGATCCCGGCTTCAAGGCGGCGACGGAGATGTCCACTATGAGATGGATCCTTCTGGCCAGGGTCAGGAAAGCCCATCCCGACATTCCAGTGGAAGAGACCTACGGCTACGCCACGAACCATGTGAGGAAGAGCCTTGGCCTTGAGAAGAGGCACTTCATCGACGCGAGGGTCATAAGCGGCAACGCCACAGCCAAGGGCGACGGCATCCTCTGGCACATCGTCGCAGGGAGGAGCCACAACAGGAAGATCCACAAGGACACGATACTGGAGAATGGCGTGAGGAAGGCGAACCAGGCGGCGAGGAAGGTCGCAGGGTATGGCCTGGGCGACAAGGTCATGTACGCCGGTCAGCTGTGCTACATACATGGCAGGAGGAGCTCGGGCTATTTCGACATCCGGCGCCTGGACGGGACAAGGGTCCATGCGGGAATACACTATAGGCATCTTACGCTCGTCGAGCGTGCGAATACGAATCTTATCTACAAGGAGCTTGTGGAGGTTCCTCCATCAGGACGAGCCTGATGGTCTCCCCTCCATGAATTTTATGAAGATGATGTTGATCTGAGGCAAGCCATCGGGATCGGCTCCCCCGGCGACGAGCTGACCGTCTATGGCCTTGACCAGCAGGTCGCCACGCTCATAGCTGTGGGGGACGTCTTTGCGCACGCAATGGGACTCGATGTAATATATGGCCCCCTCGCTGTCGCGGGCGTAGATGCCCTCCACACCATCACAAAGGATGCTCCTTGTCCCACACTCACTGATGCGCACATCCACATTCCCCGTCTGGGCGATGATGAACTCGACGAACTGCGCACAATGGGATGCGAAGAACAGGAATGCGCTGTCGTCTGAAAAGATGCTGCCGCTCACGGCGACGATTGTTCCAGCGTTCTGATGCATGGCTGAATCCTCCTGCAACCACTACAGGAAGATTGTCTGTTCTGTACAATTTTCCATGCTCTGTGCCCATATACGACAAATGGCTGCCATTCCGGCAGCCATCTGTTCATCAGAGCGCTTGATCTTAGAAGAAGTTGACAAGCACTGATGCGGAGATTGCAGTACTCTCCCACTGGGGCGTCCAGGCATCGAGTTCTCCCATCTCGCTGAAGGTTCCGCTGGAAGGAACTGCGGCGGCAAGACCGATTCCAAGGAAGCCGAGGTTGAAGGTCAGGGCTCCCCTGTACAGGAAGTTGGAGTCGAGGAAGGCGTTGCCTGCCTGAGAGAATGAGGAACCATTCATATACCAGTTGCCATTGTCGTTGGAAATCTGCATCTTCGCTCCGACACCAAGAGCGATGTCGAGGAAGCCGAGAGGCAGATTGAGGTTGACGGAAGGCTGAATGTCAAACTGTGAGAAGTCCAGTGCGAATGTTCCGGGAACGGCAAGGGAGACCCAGTCGAAGAGGTTGATGCGGGCCTCGGCTCCGAACTTGTAGTTCTGGAGGTCGGAGAAGCCGTCGACGAAGTCGGAAGTGTCTTCGAAATTGAGGGCAGGACTATAACCGACATTGGCACCGACCTGGATCCAGGGAGTAGCCATAAGGCTGGCGGCCGGGACCAGAAGTGCGAGAAGGATTACGATGATCTTCTTTTTCATTTTTTTTTGTCCCTCCATAGGGTTGAATGCATGCTCATTATAAGGCAATCGATATGTTAGTCAAGATTTTTGTATGGGTTTAATACAGAGAACATGAAGGGGAGCGTGGCAGAATCTCCACACTCCCCATAGAATTGCTACAAATGCCGCGCTCAGTCTTCCTTGACGCGCTCGATCACCGTCCTGAAGGCGGACACGATCCTCTCGCGGTCGGCCTCAGTACCCTTGCCGCGGAAGTCGAAGCTGTCGACGACATCTAGCTTGAGGGCCTCGGCGTACTTCTTGAACTCGGCGCTCGCGCCACCGGACCAGAGGGAGGAACCGAAGTGCATGGCGATCCTTCCCTTGATCTCCTTGCGGATGAACCAGTCGAGGCAATGGGCCATCGGCGGGAACATCTGCCTCTCGTAGGTCGGGGCGGCCACGACGATGGCCTTGCTCCTGAAGGCCTTCTCGATGGCATAGGAGGAGTTGGTGTCGGGGATGCGGACAGTGTGGACGACGATTCCCTCGTCCTTGGCCATCCTCTCGAGGGTCTGGATGTAGGACAGCGTGTTGCCATACATGCTGGAGACGAGGATCGTGATCTCCTTCTCCCTCCTGCCCTCCGCGTAGCCGGCCAATGTCGCGAACCAGTTGACGACATACAGGGGATCCTTCCTCCAGACGATGCCGTGGCTGGGGCAGATCGTCTTGATCGGCAGATCGGCCAGGGCCTTGATGCCGCGCAGCACGAAGGAGGAGAAGCTGGCCACAATGTTGGCGTAGTAGCGCTCGGTCTCCGGCTTGAGGAGGGCCCACTCGCTCTCGGTGAGCTCGTCGTCATAGACGCTCTGATAGGCACCGAAGGCACCGAAGGCGTCGCAGGAGAAGAGGATGCCGTCCTCCTTGATGAAGGTCATCATGGTGTCGGGCCAGTGGATGTTGGGCGTGGCGTAGAAGACCAGCGTCTTGCCTCCAATCTGGAGCTCCTCTCCATTGGCGACCACGTGGACGTTCTTGTAGCCGTACAGGCTCTCGGTCTCCGTGGCGGCCAGCTTCGTGCAATAGACCAGGATGTTGGGATTGCGGGCGAAGAGGGTCGACAGGGCGCCGGTATGGTCCGGCTCCATGTGGTTCAGCACCAGGATGTCGAGGTCCTCAAGCTTCAGTCCAAGCTGGGCGAGGTCGTCATCGAAGGAGGCACCCGACTCGACATAGTCTACCAGGACCTTCTTGTCGCTTCCGACAACACAGTAGGAGTTGATGGAAACGCCCTTGTTTATTGGCCAGCAACCTTCGAAAAGGTCGTCATGGTTCTTCTCGTAGCGGAAGAGATGTACATTGTCTGTGATTGTGCTAAGCATGGCTCTGAATATATAGCAAAGGACACGGTCTGGCAACAATGGAAGAGCGCGGCGCAAAGTGTTACCTTGGATTCATGCTTTTCACAGTAAACCTGCTCAGTCCAATCGAATACGAGGCCAGGAGCTTCGACTTCGCCGACGTCGAGGCGCTGGAAATCGGCCAGGAGCTGTGCCTGCTATGCAAGCACGGCTACGATGACGTCATCTTCACCCTCACTCCCCTGTGGTCCGGCTGGAGGGAGGCCTGGAGCGCCGAGGAGAAGGCCCTGATTGAGGCGGGACAGCCTGTGGCCCACCGTGAGGGCTACGAGCTCGCCATACCAGGTGGACGATACACATTGCTGCAGACCATTCCGGCTGAGGACTGGACGGCCCTGCGCAAGGAATGCTACCAGCTTGCCGGCACCAGTGCGCAGGGAGAGGTCTACGTCCGCTTCATCAAGGAAGGGCCGCTGGAATGTGTAATGCAGCTCCTCATTCCCGCGCCTTGAATTGCCAAGAGTCCCCCAATGGGTTAGTTTAACGTTGTCATGAGAACAGAGACGACAAGCGACACGATACACAGGCTCTTCCTGGACGATGGACAGGAGATTGTGCTCATCGGTACGGCGCACGTCAGCCAGACGAGCGTCGAGGAGGTCAGGACACTGATCGACGAGGAGGAGCCTGACAGGATATGCATAGAGCTGGACGCCAGCCGCCTGAAGTCCAAGAAGGATGAGGGCAAGTGGCAGGACATGGACATACGCAAGGTCATAAAGGAGGGGCGTGGCTTCTTCCTTCTGGCCAATACGGCCCTCGCCTCCTTCCAGCGCAGGATGGGCAGCCAGACGGGGATCAAACCCGGAGAGGAGATCCTGTCCGCCGCCACTCTTGCCAAGGAGAAGGGCATCCCCCTTTCGCTGTGCGACAGGGAGATCCAGACGACCTTCAAGCGGGCCTGGGCCAAGAGTTCACTGTGGAACAAGTGCAAGCTGCTGGCGACACTGATCTCAGCGGCATTCAGCAAGGAGGAGATCACGGCAGAGGAGCTTGAGGAGCTCAAGAGCCAGGACACCTTGCAGCAGATGATGGCGGAGATGGCGAAGGAGCTCCCGCCAGTGAAGGAGGTCCTGATTGACGAAAGGGACCAGTACCTCGGCCGTTCCATCTTCGAAGCCGAAGGCAGGAAGAAGGTGGCCATCATCGGAGCCGGACACACGAAGGGCGTCATCGATACGATAGCCAAGCTCGAGAGGAAGGAGAAGACGCCTTCCCTCCAGGCCCTTGACGAGATCCCCAAGGGCAAGCCGGTCGGCAAGATCGTCGGCTACGCCATTCCGCTGCTGATCGTCGCAATACTCGTGGCTGGCTTCGCGACGGCAGGCTGGGACCAGGGACTGAGGATGTTCCTCCTGTGGGTCGCCGTAAACTGCGGATGCACACTGGTCGCGACTCTCCTGTCCGCCGCCCACCCGCTCAACATACTGGCGTGCTCTGTCACGGCACCCTTCTTCGCGCTCAATCCGGCCCTCGGCGTCGGAATGCTCGGAGGCGTCCTGGAGGCGACCTTCCGCAAACCGAAGGTCAGGGACTTCGAAGGCATCAACAATGATGCCATGAAGCTGTCAGGCTGGTACCGCAACCGCATCCTCCATGCCTTGCTGGTCTTCCTCCTCTCCTCTCTGGGAAGCATGTTCGGCACCCTCGTCGCCTTCCCTCTCCTCATAAGCAGGTTGTAGCCATGTTGTCGGACAAGAAAGGTGGAAGAAGTCTCTGGATGCTGGCCCTTTCGATGGCCATATGCATCGGCTACATGGTCGCGGACGCCGCCGGCGTGGGCTTCCCGCCCGCCGTCAACGGTGTCCTGCTGATTGTGGCCATGGTCCTGATGCTCTGCTACATCATAAGGAACTACGGCAAGAGGGAGTGATTGTCAGGCGCCCTCATCAAAGGCCTTGCTGATCATGATAGCCTGGCGGATGTTGTGGCAGCCGGAGACCCGGCTGTCCTTCTTTTCCATGGCGGCCGGAGCGAGGATGCGGTCGAAACCCATATCGATGGAGGCCTTTATCCGGCGCTCAAGGAAAGCCACAGGACGCACTTCACCGGCAAGTGAGAGCTCACCGAAACATACCTGTCGCGCACACAGCGGAGTGCCGGACTTCGCGGACCAGAGGGCCAAGGCAAGGGCAAGCTCGATTGACACTTCGTTCAGCCGGATTCCTCCGGCGACATTGATGTAGATGTCGCAGTCCGACAGCCTGAGACCGGCATGGCGCTCAAGTATGGCGCAGATCCGGTTGACCCTCGCCGCATCGACCTTGTCCGAGTAGACGCGCACGCTGCCTCCCCTGCCTGGTACGACCAGGGCCTGGATCTCGACGAGGAAGGTGCGCGAGCCTTCAGTCACCGCAGTATAGGCGACACCGGAGGGAAGCTGCCCATCGGAGCGTGACGAGATGAAGAAGAGGCTCGGATCCTTGACGGGAGTCAGTCCATCCTCGTCCATGCGGAAGAGGCCGATCTCGTCGACCGATCCGAAGCGGTTCTTGATGCTGCGCAGTATCCTGACGCCCGTCTGGGCGCTCTCGAAGTAGAGGACAGTGTCGACCAGATGCTCCACGATCTTGGGTCCTGCGAACATGCCATCCTTTGTGACATGGCCGATCAGGAACATTGCGATGCCATTCGCCTTCGCGACGAGCGAGAGCGCCATGCAACAGGCCCTCATCTGGTTGACGGAGCCGGCCATGGACGGGATGGATGACGAGGCGAGGGTCTGCAGCGAGTCGATGACGACCACTGCAGGCTTGAGCGACTCTATTGCGTCCATCAGGACCTCGAGCCGTGTATCGCAGAAGATGTTTATGTCCTTCAGCCTCACATGAAGCCGCTCGCCACGCAGCCTGACCTGTCCGGGGCTCTCCTCTCCCGAGACGTAGAGCACAGGCCCGACATCGGCACATGAGGACAGGAGCTGAAGCATGATGGTCGACTTGCCTATTCCAGGCTCACCACCGACCAGAACAGAGCTGGGGCGCATTATGCCACCACCGAGGACACGGTCGAACTCGCCCATGCCGGACTCGAAGCGGCTTGAGCTGCCGACGACGACATCTGCCAGCTTCTTCAGCCGGCTGTCCAGGGCGCTGACTGGAGCGCTTGCAGGAATGCCAGGAGAAGAAGGGGCGACCTTCTCCTCCTCGAAGCTGTTCCAGGCTCCGCAGCTGGGACAACGCCCCAGCCACTTGTTCTCCACCCTTCCACAGGCGGAGCAGACGAAACGGGTCTGGGGAGCCTTCACTTGAAGTCGATCAGCTCAACCTCGAAGATGAGGTAGGCGTTGGGAGGAATGACTCCAGGTACGCCGTGGATGCCGTATCCGAGCTCAGGCGGGATGATCAGAGTGCGCTTCTCGCCCTTGCTCATCTCGACGAGGGCCTCGTTCCAGCCGTCTATGACCTCTCCCACACGGAAGGTGGCGGGACGGCGGCGGGCGACGGATGAATCGAAGACGCGGCCATCGAGCAGGGTGCCATGGTAGTGGACAGTGACCTTGTCTCCAAGCTTGGGCTTGTCCTTTCCATCACCGGCCTTCTCGACGATGTACCACAGGCCGGAAGGCTTCTTCACGGCACCAGGATAGCGGTTGTCCAGCTCCCTGAGGAGCTTGCGCCTCTCCTCGATCTCCTTCTCCCTCTCCCTCTTGTCGCACTCCTCCACCAGGGTGGCGAAGGCTTCCCTGCTGGCCTTGAAGGCTTCGGCGTCGGCACCGACACGGACGATCTCGACGGAGTCGATGCGGTCTCCCGCAGTGATGCTGTCGACGACATCCTGTCCCTCGACGACGTGGCCGAAGACGGAGTGCTTGCCGTCAAGCCAGGGTGTGGGGACGTGGGTGATGAAGAACTGGCTTCCGTTGGTGCCGGGTCCGGCGTTCGCCATCGACAGCACACCGGGCGCGTCATGCTTCAATGACGGGTCGAACTCGTCCGGGAAGCGGTAGCCGGGTCCACCGGTGCCAGTACCCTTGGGACAGCCGCCCTGGATCATGAAGTTGGGGATGACACGATGGAAGATGAGTCCATCGTAGAAGGGCTCGTCAGGCTCCTCGATGTTCAGCACACCTTCGGCCAGTCCGACGAAGTTCATGACGGTCATCGGGACCTTCTTGTACTCCAGAGAGAGTGTGATGTCACCCTTTTCAGTATGAATGATGGCATACAGGCCATCCTTCAGCTTGTCCTTGTCCATAAATTTGTAATCCTTACTTATTCTTCGCTCCCAAAGAGCGGGTCTGTCTTGAGCAGGGAATAGAGCCTCTCGAGCTCTTTCGTCGTCCTGAATGGAATGACGAGACGGCCACGGCGCAGCGAGCCCTTGAGCTCCACACGGGTACCGAAAGCCTCGAGGAACTTGTCCTCGACGTCCTGGATTTCAGGCTCCTTCTCCTTGCCGCCACCCTTCTTCTTGAGGATCAGCTTCTTGCCTTCGTTGAGGGCCTGCGCCTCCGCCTCCGCGGCACGTACAGACAGATCCTTCTCGACGATCCTGTTGCGCAGCAGGATGCGGTCGGCAGGATTGACGCAGGAGAGGATGGCTCTGGCATGCCCGGGTGTCAGAAGACCAGAGATGAGGTCGTCCTTCATGGAATCTGGCAGTTGAAGCAGACGCAGGCTGTTCGTGATTGTCGTCCTGTTCTTTCCAAGCCTCTTGGCAAGCTCGTCCTGTGTGAAGCCGGACTTCTGGATAAGGAACTGGTAGGCGACGGCCTCCTCGACCGGATTGAGGTCCTGTCTCTGTATGTTCTCGATCAGGGCCATCTCGATGCGCTGGATCTCGGTGAGCTTCTTCACAAGGACGGGAACCGTCTCCTGTCCAGCAAGCCTGGCGGCCCTGTAGCGCCTCTCTCCCGCTATGATGACATATTTGCCGGGACTGCGCTCCTCGACGAGCAGAGGCTGGATTATCCCCTGTTTTCGGATCGAGTCGGCAAGCTCCTCGAGGCCGGCCTCATCGAAGGACTTCCTTGGCTGGTCCGGATTGGGCTCGATGTCGTCGAGTCTGACATGGTGGACCTGGTCCTCGGCAGGAGTCTGCACGACCGTCACGACAGGTTCCCGAGGAATCTCTACCGTCTTCACCTCGATCTTCTTGTCATGGAGCCTGTCCTGGGCCTCGGCCTGGGCGCTCTCCAGTTTGGAGAAGATGTCGTCGGTGCTGTTGTAGTCGAAGTTCCCCAGAAGGGAACCCATTCCCTTGCCAAGGCTGCTGTGGCCCTTCCTGCTAATCTTGCTTGACACGTTCACTGACCTCCTTCGCCAGATTGGCAAAAGCCAATGTTCCCTTTCCTGCGGTGTTGTACACGTTGATGGGGAGACCAAAGGACGGAGCCTCGGCCAGCCTCACGGACCTGGGGATGATCGTCTTGAAGACCAGATTGGGGAAAAAGCTCGTAGTATCCTTCACGACCTCAGCGTTGAGCCTGTTGTGGCCAGAGAACATGTTGAAGGCTATTCCAAGGATCCTGAGGTCCGGATTCAGCGACTTCTTCACATTCGTGATGGTCCTCATCAGGAGGTTCAGGCCCTCCATAGCGAAGTATTCGCACTGCATGGGAATGATGATGTAGTCGGCCCAGGCCATGGCGTTCATCGTGAGGACGCCAAGGGCTGGAGGGCAGTCGACGAAGACGTAGTCGAACTGGCTGTCCACACCTTCAAGGACCTTCTTCAGATAGTAGTTCCTGTCATCCTCATCCGCAAGCTCGATCGAAAGTCCGGCGAGGTCGATCGATCCAGGAATGAGATATAGGTTCTGGAAAGGAGTTTCCTGTATGGCGTCCTCAGCGCTGACCGCACCTGTCATGACCTGATACATCGTAGGTCTCCTGCTGTCACCGGAGACGGCACCTGTCAGGTTTCCTTGACTATCAAAGTCGACAAGCAGGACTTTATAGCCCATTGCGCAAAGACTGGAGCCCAGATTGACACAGATGGTCGTCTTGCCGACTCCGCCTTTCTGATTGAGTAGAATGATCCTGTTCGAACCCATACGTGCCATGTAATAAACTATACAGTCAAAAAGAAAGCTTGTCGACAAAAAGAAACTTGACCGCAAAAATGACATAGGGTACCTTTTCGACATAAGACAGGAGGATCATGGAAATGCCTGAAATCACACTCGAGCAGAAAGTGGTCGAAGCAATAAATCAGATCAGACCGTCATTGCAGAATGATGGTGGTGATATCGAATTTCTCCGCATGGAGAACGACAAGGACGTCTATGTGAAGCTCGTTGGCGCCTGCGCAGGCTGCCCGATGTCACAGATGACGCTCAAGAACGGAGTCGAGAAATACCTCAGGGCCACAGTCGACCCCAACATCGAAGTCATCAACGCGACAATGCTCTGAGAAGCAAGCAACAGGAACTTCGAGTGGTGCCGGGTACATTGCCTGGCACCATTTTTATGCCCAGACATCATCAATGCAAACAACAAAATATAAGAACTGCATATAAAGGAAGGACTAAGTTTCACGTGAAACAAAACTAATATACTAATATATTAGTTATAAGACTCAAATCAAGACCAACGTCAAAAAAAATACCACAAAAAAAGACGAATGGATGGTTTCACGTGAAACAAAAAAAAGCGCATACAACCAGTCCCCATCAGACAATATCATCTAAACATTATCTAAACATTCGAAATATAATGATAGCCCTTCCCTTCACAACCCACATTGAACCAAAAAAAACGATCTATGTAGAGATTTTGATACAACACCAAGGTCCCAGGGGAATGATCGATCACCAGGACGATTTCAGATTGAACAGCAAACAAACGCATTATTATTTAAAATAATCAACCCGATTGCACAAATTAAATCAAAAATAGAGTACTCAAAACAATCGAATACTCTCTTTACACATTACGGAAAGTTCAGAATTAAACAAAGCAGCTCATCCATAATACAAACTTGGGCTAACAATGAGATTTGCACATGAGAACAAAACGAAACATCAAGTGCAGGACAAAAAGCCTATGTGCAAGCAGTGGATTCGAGACAGATCAATACAATTGAAACAAAACAAACAACAGTAATAATCAATCATAAGAATTATCAAACGGTGTAGATATGAACTAAAACCCAAATTCAATTCATGAGAATTAGAATCATTGTTTCACGTGAAACAATCTAGGAAAATGAATTAAGAAGTAATCCACTGCGCTAAACCAAGCACATCAATCTTTCCTGGAGAGTCTCATCAAACATCTCAAACGAACGATTGAAAACAATCAATATTTTGCGTTTTAGTTGTTGTATCCAAGCAGGAAAGCTCAACTACTTTACTGTACCTATAGGCTATGTATTCGAGTAATGGAATTCGGTCTTTTAATCAAATTCTGCTTCCCAATAATCCGATTCCGTATAAAAGCTACCAAAACAAAGTCTATCTTCCATTCAACAATAAACTGAAATCCAATGTGATTATTCAGATTAATTTCTCCAGTTTGATCGATGAATTTCTTCTTTCAATATGAACTAATGCATTGAACAGGGATTATTAATCCTTCCTTTTTTCATGTTTCACGTGAAACAGTCACTATATTCATCTTCATTTGAACCTGAATCGGCCTTTTTCGCGAATACTCAATTGGTTTTCTATATTTCAACCTGACCTAGCGAGGACAAGTATGTTTTCATCTGTTTCTTACAAACGATTTGATTTTAATATTATTCCTTGCTCTCCTCTATCTTACATAACTAGAGTTATCAACCACTTTCACGCATCAATTCCATGTTTCACGTGAAACAAGAACTAGGCAAACGAGAGGAACCTACTCAATAGTATTTTGACCGCATTAAAGCAGTGTGAGGGGTTTATGGTTGGCGCTCAGCTGAGTAAATCCAGTTTTTTCTTCGGCTTGGGCAAAACCTGCAAATAAACGCGCCATTTGCGGTTTTTTGAGCAAAATTACTATATATAGAAGCAGTTTTTTCTGGACATTTTTCCAGTTTTATTATATTTGATATAATAGAATTTCGGTGTTTTTGGGGTACTAAAAAGGCTATCTGGGAGCTTCTCCAGATAGCCTTATTGCGAATAATTTGACTTTTAGTCGGTTATTCTGTCTGCGGAGCAGTTTCGTTGCCTTTCTCAGGAGCTTCTTCCGTTCCTTCAACAGGCTCAGCTGTCTCTTCGTCCTCTTCCTCGACCTGGTATTCGGTTGCAGCCATGGCGACGATCTTGTCCTTGGCCTTCTTCATGCTGACGACCTTGACGCCCATTGCAGACCTTCCCTGTATCGAGATGTCCTTGACATGGACCCTGATCGTCTGCCCGGAGAGGGTGACGAAGACGACGTCGTTGTCGTCATTGACGGCAAGGGCGTTGACCAGATAGCTTGTCCTGTCATCGATGGAGTAGATCTTCTGACCCATCGTGCCGCGTCCATGGGACATGAACTCGGAGAAGCGGACCTGCTTGCCCTTTCCATTCTCTGTGACCATCAGGATGCGCTTGTCGTCTTCAACCTTCACGAGGCCGATGATCTCGTCGTTCTCGGAGAGCTTCATCGCCCTGACTCCGTGTGTAGCCCTTCCCATGGTCCTGACATCGTCGGAGGAGGTCCTAAGTCCCTTTCCAAGCTTCGAGATGAACATGACATCATCGCCAGGCTTGACGAAGATGCTGGTGACGAGCTCATCGCCCTCATCGAGGATTATGGCCTTGACGCCACGCTTCTTGGCATTGGAGAAGGCGTTGAGCTCGACCTTCTTCGTGATGCCCATTCTGGTGACCATCATCAGATATTCGTCCTCGACGAACTCCTTGAAGCAGATGATTCCAGTGACCTTCTCCTGATTCTCGATCTGGAGGAAGTTCTTCAGGTTCGCTCCCTTGGAGACCTTGGCACCTTCAGGAATCTCCCAGACATAGGTGTAATAGGCCTTTCCGAAGTTCGTCACGAACATGACGATATCGTGGGAGGATGCGATGAAGAGGTGCTCGACGAAGTCTCCATCGACAAGCTTCGCACCCTTTACACCCTTGCCTCCACGGCTCTGGGCGCGGTACTCGTCAGTCGACAGACGCTTTGCGAAGCCCTTGCTGGAAATGGAGACGACGACCTGCTCCTCCTTGATGAAGTCGGCGTCCGTCGTATCCTCCAGCTCACGCTCCTGGATCTCAGTCCTCCTCCTGTCTCCATACTTCTGGCCGATCTCGCGGATCTCGTCCTTGACGACAGCAAGAATCTTGTGCCTGTCGGAGAGCAGGTCCTTGTAGTAGGCGATGCGCTGCTCGATCTCGGACAGTTCATCGAGGATCTTCTCCGTCTCGAGCTGGGAGAGGCGTCCAAGCTTCATGTCGATGATGGCATCGGCCTGGATCTTCGTGAGCCCGAAAGCCTTCTGCAGCTCGATCGATGCTACGTTGTTGTCCTGGCTCTCCTTGATGATCCTGATGACTTCATCGATGTTCTCCAGACCGATCTTCAGACCAAGAAGGATGTGTGCGCGCTCCTCGGCCTTCCTGAGGTCGTAGCGCGTCCTCCTCTCGATGACCTCCTCGCGGTGGTCGACATAGCTCTGGAGCATCTCCTTCAGCGTGAAGACCTTCGGACGGCCATCCTTGAGGGCGAGGTTGTAGACGTTGAAGTTCGACTGCAGCGCCGTCCTGTTGAAGAGCATGTTGAGTACGATGTTGGGCACTGCACCCTGCTTGAGGTCGATGACCACACGGATGCCGTCCCTGTCGGACTCGTCATGGATGGCGGCGATGTTGGGGATGACATTGTCCTTCCTCAGCTCGTCGATCTTCTTGACCAGCTCGGCCTTGTTCACCTGATAGGGGAGCTCTGTGAAGATGATCCTGTCGTGTCCCTTCTCGTGCTCCTCGATTTCGTAGCGGGAACGGATGACGATCTTTCCACGGCCGGTCGTGAAGGCGTCGATGATGCCCTTGCGGCCACAGATTATGCCTGCAGAGGGGAAATCTGGGCCCTTGATGTAGTCAAGAAGCTCCATGTTGTCCATCTCAGGGTTGTCGATGATGGCGCATACGGCATCGACGATCTCGCCCAGATTGTGGGGGGCCATGTTCGTCGCCATGCCGACCGCGATGCCACTGGTTCCATTGGCCAGCAGGAAAGGAAAGGCGGCAGGCAGGACGCTGGGCTCCTCGAGGGAGTCGTCATAGTTGGGTCCGAAGTCGACGGTCTCCTTGCCGATGTCGCTCAGCATCTCCTCGCCGATGCGGCTCATCTTGGCCTCCGTGTACCTCATTGCGGCAGGTGGGTCGCCATCGATGGAGCCGAAGTTGCCCTGAGGCTTCACGACAGGGTAGCGCAGCGAGAAGTCCTGGGCCAGACGGACCAGGGCATCATATACGGAAGCGTCTCCGTGCGGATGGTACTTACCGAGTACGTCACCGACGATACGGGCACACTTCTTGTAGCCGCCACTGGCCTTGAGGCCCATCTCGAACATATCGTACAGGATCCTCCTGTGGACAGGCTTGAGACCATCCCTGACATCGGGAAGGGCGCGGCTGACGATGACGGACATCGCATAGTTCAGATAGCTTGTCCGCATCTCCTTCGACACATCGACAATCAGAGTGCGGCTGTCGATGTCATCATTCTTGATATCTTCGTCCATAAATCTCTTCCTCAAACGTCAAGGTTGGCGACGTAGGTCGCGTTCTTCTCGATGAAGTCCCTTCGGGGCTCTACATCCTCACCCATGAGCATGGAGAAGACCCTGTCGGCCTCCTCCGCGTCATCCAGGTGGATCTTGCTGATCAACCTGGTCTCAGGGTTCATCGTCGTCTCCCAAAGCTGTTCGGGGTTCATCTCACCAAGACCCTTGTAACGCTGGATGGGAATCTTCGCCTCATCCATGCCGGCGGCGTTCTCCTCGATGATGCGCTTCTTGTCGGCCTCGTCATAGGCGTAGAAGACCTTCTTTCCAAGCGTGATCTTGTACAGGGGAGGCATGGCGAAGTAGATGTATCCAGCTTCGATCAGAGGCCTCATGTAGCGGAAGAAGAAGGTCAGGAGCAGCGTCCTGATGTGGCTTCCGTCGACATCGGCATCGGCCATGATGATGATCTTGTGGTAGCGAGCCTTCGTGATGTCGAAGGTCTGCTCCTCATCCTCGATGTCCTCACCGGTGTTGTTGTAGCGCGTGATTCCGGCTCCGATGGTCGAGATGACAGGCTGCAGCTTGTCGTTGCCCAGAACCTTGTACTCCTGGGCCTTCTCGACGTTGAGCATCTTTCCCCACAGGGGAAGGATGGCCTGGAAGCGCCTGTCGCGTCCCTGCTTCGCGGATCCGCCTGCCGAGTCACCCTCGACGATGAAGACCTCGCACTTTGCAGGATCCTTCTCGGAGCAGTCGGCGAGCTTGCCGGGAAGTCCACCACCCTCGCTCTTCTTGCGGATCTGCTCGCGCGCCTTGCGGGCGGCGATCCTGCCAAGGGCCGCGTTGATCGCCTTGTCCAGGACCAGTTCCGCATTGCCGGGGAACTCGTCGAAGTAGTTGTTCAGCTTCTCATAGACGAGGGACTGGACGATGCCGCGCACATTGGCGTTGCCCAGCTTCATCTTGGTCTGTCCTTCGAACTGCGGGTTGGCGATCTTGATCGAGACGACACCGGTCAGACCTTCGCTGACGTCGGTGGACTCGAGCTTGTCTCCACCGAACTTCTTCAGCATCTTCTGGTTCTTCTGCAGCTGGTTGTTGATGGCCATCAGAACGGCAGTCTTGAAGCCGGTAAGATGCGTTCCACCCTCACGGGTGTTGATGTTGTTGACGAAGGAGAAGACCTTCTCGTCGTACTTGTCGTTGTACTGGAGGGCGACCTCGACGACGACGTCATTCCTCACAGCATCGAAGGATACGGGTTCGAAAAGGGTCTTCTTGTATTCGTTCAGGTAGCTTACGAACTCGCTCAGACCACCTTCGGAATGGAAGACTTCGACCTTGGGCTCCTCGCCACGCCTGTCGGTGAGCGTGATCCTGATGCCCTTGTTCAGGTAGCTCAGCTCCCTGAAGCGGGCAGAAAGGGTCTCATAGCTGAAGCTGTTATGCTCCATGACCTCGAAGTCGGGGGAGAAGCGTATCGTCGTACCGTGCCTGTCGGCATCGCACTCTCCAATGACCTTGACATCCTCCTCAGGCACACCGCGGTGGTACACCTGGCGGAAGATCTTGCCGTCATGGTAGACGGTGGCCTCGAGCCAGATGGACAGCGCGTTGACACAGGAGACGCCGACGCCATGCAGTCCGCCTGAGACCTTGTAGGCGCCCTTGCCGAACTTGCCGCCGGCGTTGAGCTTGGTCAGACAGACCTCAAGGGCCGATTTGCCGACCTGGGGATGGATGTCGGTGGGAATTCCACGTCCATTGTCCTCGACCGTGCAGATCTCACCGTACTCGCCGTTGTCGAAATAGATGTTGATGTTGTCGCAATAGCCGGCCATCGCCTCGTCGATACTGTTGTCGAGGACCTCATAGACCAGGTGGTGCAGACCATCTATGCCAGTGGTGCCGATGTACATGCCCGGGCGCAGCCTGACATGCTCAAGGCCTTCGAGGACCTGGATCTCACTGCTGTTGTACTCCTCGGCCCCCGCCATGATGTCGCCGGCATCAAGCTGGACATCATCGTCTTTGATATTGCTCTCGCTCATGTGTTTTTTCCTCAACCGCCTTGCCGGAGCAAGACAAATGCTGACATATTATCAACCTTAGATATATTATATCAAACGCCAACATTGTTCAACCGGCGCACAAGTTGGGGCATCTGTAGATATTTCCTTTATATATAAATATATGTTCGAAAATTAGAAAAGCCGTTGCGACACTTGCAAAACAGAGGTGCCAGCCCTTAATATTGAGTCCACATGGAAAAGAAAATGCTCGAGGACATATGGTTGAAGGTTGAGGAGCAGCTCGTCTCCTCCATGCCTGCGTCGAAGACGATGTGGCTCGACTACGTCAGCTTCAGGGAGGCGGATGGTGATGTGGTGCACCTCGAGTGCAACTCCGCCATGACAAAGGACAGCTTCGAGCGCAACTGCATGACGGAGGCGCTCAATCTGATGCAGGAGCTCACCGGCCGCCCGATCACGCTGGATGTCAGCGTGATGACGGACGAATCGACGCTCTCACAGACCGGTGGACAGGATGGTGATGAAGACCATCAGAGGAAGGAGAGCTCGAAGAAGGGGACGAGGACCAGCCTGCTGAATCCTGCCTACACCTTCGACAGCTTCATCCCGTGCGACAGCACCAGCTTCGCATACAATGCATGCAAGGCCATAGCGATGGATCCTGGAGCAAACTACAACCCATGCCTCATCTTTGGAGGCGTTGGACTTGGCAAGACCCACCTTCTCGAATCGATCGGCAACTACATCGAGGCTGAGAATCCCAGGATGAACGTCATCTACGTCACCGCAGAGACATTCACCAACGACTTCATCCAGTCGCTGACGAACAAGAACACGTCACAGTTCAGGATAAAGTACCGAAAGGCCGACGTACTGCTCATCGACGACATCCACTTCCTCGAGAAGAAGATCCAGAGCCAGGAGGAGCTCTTCCACACCTTCAACGACCTCTACGAGACGAACAAGCAGATCGTCTTCACCTGCGACCGGCCGATCAGCGAGCTCAAGGGCTTCACGGACAGGCTCAAATCGCGCTTCACCAGAGGACTGAACATCAACCTGACGGCCCCCGACTACGAGACCCGCGTCGCGATCCTCAGACGCAAGTGCGAGGAGAAGGGCGTGAAGATCTACGACAGCGTCCTGAACTACATCGCCGAGAACATCAAGACGAACGTCAGGGACCTCGAGGGTACGCTCACGACACTCATCGCATATTCGAGCCTCATCAAGAGCGAGATCACTCTGGATGTCGCCCAGGAGCAGCTGAAGAACATCATAGCAAGTCCGATGGCGGGGGAGCAGGACATCTCGATCGGCAGCATCGTCAAGGAAGTCTCCAACTACTTCAACATCGATGTGGGCGACATCCGCAGCAAGAAGCGCACCGCCATCATCCGCGACGCGCGCAACATGGCCATCTACCTCACACGGCGCATCACCCAATACTCTACGACAGAGATCGGAAGCTTCTTCGACCGTGACCATTCGACTGTGACACATTCCATCGACAAGGTGGAGAAGGAGCGCAAGTCGAACGCCGAGCTCGCACAGACGCTCGACACTCTGGAGAGCAGCATCAAAGCCAAGGCGAAATGAACATCCTGTTCCAGCCAATCGTGATTATGGGAGCCGTCGTGCTCCCATTTTTCTGTTAAAAACTTGTTGAAAAGCCGTTCATAAGTTGTTGAAAAGTCTGTTGAAAAGCCGATGTGCTGTTGAAAACTTTCCAAAGCCTCATGGAGTTTTCAACATTTCAACATCTACCACCTTTGTCCCAACATCTTTTCAACAGAAGTTTTCCACAAAACAAATCTATATATTGAAACAGCATGACATGGTTTTCAACAATTGATTGGGCACTATTACTATTACGGCGGCATAGAATATACATTTTCAGTCTCAGTCATAGAAGGGCAGTCTTCATACGCGCGAAGCTGTTGAAAAGTCGAAATCCCATTTTCCCGCCATGACTACATTTTTTCGCCGCCATGTCCTATAATCACAGCAAAGGAAAAAGAAAATGAAGTTCATCTGCCAGAAAGACACGATCCTGAAAGAGATAGAGCACGCCAACAACTTCACGAGCCAGAGGAACGCACTCTCGATCAACTCGAACGTGCTCCTCGAGAACTATCAGAACACGCTCACGATAAAGAGCACTGATACGAAGATGGGCTTCACGACCAGCTTCCCAGTCATCACAGAGATTCCTGGAGCGACCACAGTCACTTGCGACAAGTTCCAGTCGATACTCAAGGCCCTTCCGTCGACAGACCTCGTGTTCAACGATGAGAGCGACATGATGAACATTTCCGTGAAGAACAACACTACGATCAGCTTCAACCTTAAGACGATCGCAGCCGACCGCTTCTCCACGCTCCTCACCTGCGAAGAACCCTTCTTTCCGATCTCGCAGCGCGACTTCTTCGACATGATACGAAAGACGAGCTTCTCCGTCGGAACGGACGAGACCAAATACTTCCTGACAGGCGTATACATGGAGAAGAACTCTGATGGTCAGCTTGTCCTCGTGTCCACCGACGGCAAGAGGCTGAGCATCTCGCGCAAGGTCTTCGAGCAGGACATCCCAGAGTTCAAGCCTTGCATCATGCCGATCAAGTTCCTCAACCAGCTCATGGCCATCGGAACAGGGGAAGGCCTGCTGTCGCTGGCGATCAGCGGAGGCAACATCTTCGCCGAGGTCAACGGACACAGCATCTATTCCTCGCTGATCACTGGAACCTATCCCAGCTATCAGCGCGTCATACCGACGAAGCTGACCTATGAGTGCAAGGCGAAGATCTCCGCCCTGCTCGACGGTGTCAACCAGGTCGCGCTGTGCGTCGATTCCAGCAGCAAGAAGATCTTCATCGAGCTCAGGCAGAACGGACTGCTCCTGTCCAGCGAGAACGCTGAGATCGGAGACGCGAAGATCATGGTCGAATGCGAGTACGATGGTCCCGACACTGTGATTCCCTTCAACTACAGCTTCCTCCAGATGCCGCTCAAGCTCATGGAAGGGGAGGATGTGAAGATCTGCTTCAACAGCGCCAATACGGCCATGGTCGTCACACCAGAGCCGGAGCGGGACTATCTCTACGTCATCATGCCGATGCACTGATGCGATTCAAGAACCTCAAGTACTTCAACTTCCGCAACCTCGCCAACAGCAGCATAGACACGGATGCGGAGAACATCATCCTCGAGGGTGTCAACGGTCAGGGAAAGACCAACATCCTCGAGTCCGTCTATCTGCTCTCATACGGTTCTTCATTCCGTACCGCCAATGTTAGGGAGGCGATCACCTTCAATCAGGAGAGGATGCACATCGTCGGCACAGCTGTGGACGATGATGGCCAGCAGCGCAGGATCGAGTACATAAACCAGGATGGCAAGAGGCGCATAATCCTCGATGGCAAGGACGTGAAGGACCGCAAGGAGCTCATCTACACATTTCCGGTCATCGTCTTCAGCCACGAGGACATCAACTTCGTCAAAGGGGAGCCCGAGTTCCGCCGCCGCTTCTTCGACCAGACCTTCAGTCTGTACAATCCCTCATATCTCGATTCGCTGCGCCGCTACAAGACGATCCTCGCCCAGCGCAACGCTGCGATAAAAGGTGACCAGAAGTCTCTGATGGGACTCTATGACGGGCGTCTTGCCAAGTACGGACTGGAAGTCCTCCGTGAAAGGGAGAAGGGAGTCGCCGAGTTCAATGAGATCTTTCCTGTCCTCTACAGACAGATTTCCGGTACGGATACAGAGCTCGTCATCCGCTACCAGCCTTCCTGGAAGGAGCTCAGGAGCGAGGATGAGGTCACAAGCTACCTCGAATCCACCAGGGACCGTGACCTCAGACTGATGACGACCAGCTCCGGCATACACAGGGACCGCTTCCTCGTATACGACGAGAACGGACCTTTCAGCCAGTCCGGATCGACTGGGCAGATAAGGCTCGCATCGATCCTCTTCCGTCTGGCCGAGGCCCGCTTCTTCAGCCGTATGAGTGGAAAGGAGCCCATACTTCTTGTGGATGATGTACTCCTTGAGCTTGACAGTGCGAAAAGGGGAGCCTTCCTCCAGCTTCTGGACCATTACAGCCAGGCCTTCTTCACCTTCCTTCCCGAAGAGAAGTACTTTTCGAGGATCAAGGAATCGACGCTGAAGTACACTGTCAGCGGCGGGAGGACGGAGAAATGCTGAAGCGGCGCAAGGACTGGGAGGAAGTGAGGCTGAAGGACTGCCTCGATGAGATCGAGGACCAGATGAGCAGCCTGATCGGAGGCAAGGTGCCTGTCGTAAAGCACTGGGCCTACATCGTCGGTCCCGAGCTCAAGGACACGACCTTCCTCGAGTCGATAGACGAGCACAGCATGCTTGTACGCTGCGCCCATCCCGCCTACGCAAGCTTCCTCAAGCTCCATCAGAGGGAGATTGTTGCCAGACTGAAGGAGCTGCATCCGGAGTTCGACATACGCACAGTCAAGGTCTTCTGTTGACAATTCCTTGTGGTTCAACATTTTGTATTTTTGGCGTCATTTGAGGTCACACGCTTGGGGAATATTGACTGTTTTCCTTTTCTTTTATAGAGTTGCAATTCGGACGCTTTCGTCCGGACCAATTGATATCTAAGTTATTGGAGATAGAACATGAGCTACAAGGGTAAAAGGACTTATCAGCCCAGCAAGACGAAGAGGACCAGGACCTTCGGGTTCAGGGCTCGCATGGCAACCAAGGGTGGACGCCTCGTCCTGGCCCGCCGCAGGGCGAAGGGCAGGCACTCTCTCACCGTTTCTGATGAGAAGAAGCCTTACTAAGCAGGTAATAATCAGAAAAAAGCATGACATAGATCGCATTTTCAAGCAGGGAAGACGTTTTTCCTGCAAGGGAATGCGATTGTCAGTCATCGCCAACAGCCTGGGATATGACCGTTTCATCGTCATTCCTGCGCGCAAGTTCGGCAATTCCGTCGAGCGCAACCGCATCAGGAGGCAGATGAAGGAGATCTTCAGGCTGTACGATGGCAGACTCATGCCCCAATCGGAACATTCGGCCATTGGCCACGATTTCGCCCTGGTGGTTTTCCCCGGAAAGCTTTCCTCCCATTCCTTGCTTGAGTCCGACTTCTTGTCCCTGTTGGACAGGGTGGCGGGGAAATAGTTCCCTTTCCTCTTTGAGCAGAGCCTTTCCTATTCGCCTTTCCGTTTCCGCCTTGTGGTAAAAAGGAGTCATTGTGGATAGGAACACAATCATCGCAATCGTTCTGTCCGTCATCGTCATCACAGTGGGAATGACCATAAACATGGTCTTCTTCCCACCTGAGTATGTGGATGCGGGCACACAGACGACACAGACGGTAGATCCCGCCTCCATGCCTTCGGGCGGCGCTGTGATCACAGCCGTGGGAGAGGAGGGCGACAGCCAGCCCTTCACAGTAACGACACAAGCCTTCGAGATGACCTTCGACCCGGCTGGCGCATCCGTCGAGTCGATCAGGCTGCTCAACCATAGGGAGAGCACGACCGGAGAGCCTGTAGAGCTCCTCGTCAAGGATTCCAGCGGAAGGAACGCCTTCCTCCTCTACACGGATGAAAGCTTCTCGGATCCTGTGGACGCAGTATTCGACTATGCCATCGACGATTCGGATGACGAGGTCGTGAGCGTCGTCTTCACCCGCGACTTCGAGTCTGATGGCAGCCTCTTCCAGATACAGAAGCGCTTCGCCATACCGAAGGCTGAGGAGTACCTCTTCAGCGTCAACGTCGCAATGGAGAGCCTGGACGGCAATCCCATTCCCATCGACAGCTATACGCTCGGCTACGACCCGCAGGTCGGACCCTGGTTCCAGCAGCTCGACAACAGCTACGGCGAGTACAGGAGGGCGATGTACCGGGAGGTGGACGACAACAACACGCACAACGTCACATCATTCGACAACGGACTGTCCGTCGTCGATGACGAGCAGGTCGGCTGGGCCGCCACAAACGGCAAGTACTTCACCGTCATCGGCGTGCCAGACCAGGCCACAAGCTATGAGACGAGCTTCCGCCAGACCACTGGTGATAGCCTGATCAGCCAGGTAAACAGCTTCTATTTCACCAGAACCGGTATCAGCGGGACATCGTTCAGCGACGTCTACCGCTACTACACAGGTCCCAAGCTTGCGACCTTCCTCGACTTGTACGACGTGCAGAACAACAACGTCTTCGGTCTTGGTGGCCTGATGCTCGACGAGGTCCTCGACTCATCGTCATGGCTCGGCTGGCTCCAGACACTGCTGAGGTGGGTCCTCCAGTTCTTCTACCGCCTGATTCCGAACTACGGTGTCGCCATCATCCTCCTGACCATTCTGGTCAAGCTGCTGATCCAGCCCATCTCGAAGAAGGGTATGGATTCGACTGCGAAGATGTCGGCCCTGGCACCGAAGGTCCAGGAGCTCCAGACGAAGTACAAGGACGATCCCCAGACGCTGAACGCCGCCATGGCCAAGCTCTACAAGGACGAGGGCATCAGCCCCATGGGTTCCTGTCTGCCGATGCTGATACAGTTCCCGATCTTCATCGCCCTCTACGGCCTGCTGAGCACCCACTATGAGCTGCGTGGCGCCATGTTCATCCCCGGCTGGATTCCCGACCTCTCGGTTCCCGACACGGTCTTCACTCTGCCCTTCAACATCCCCTTCCTCGGCAATGGCATCCATGTGCTGCCGATCATCTATACGGCTTCGATGATCTATTCGATGAAGGTGACGCAGGCGACCAGCACACAGCAGACCGGTCAGCAGGGCATGATGAAGTTCATGACCTACGGCATGCCGATCATCTTCTTCTTCATCCTCTACAATGCGCCTTCCGGCCTGATCCTCTACTGGACCGTCATGAACTTCATCTCGATCCTGCAGCAGATGTACGTCAACAAGAAGAAGACGAAGAAGTACGCACAGGAGATCCAGGAGCGTGAAGAGGCCAAGATCAACAAGTACAAGCCGACAAAGAAAAGGAAGTGAGAAATGTACAAGGAATTTGAAGGAAGGACAGAACAGGAGGCCATCGACAAGGCCATAGATGAACTCGGACTGGAGAGGGAGGACTTCGATGTCGAGATCGTCTCCAGCCAGAAGAAGGGGCTCTTCAAGAAGGGGAGCGTGACGATCCGCGTCCACGTTCCCGACGAGGAGGAGCTGCCTGAGGACCAGGACGAGGGCGACTACATGGTTCCCGGCCAGGTCCTCGAGGCCCAGAGCGAGGATGAGAGGAAGATACTCGCCTTCCTCGAGACTCTGATCGCCAAGATGGGCTACGAGGGCAAGGCGAACATAAACTTCCGCCGCGACAGCAAGATTGGAATCGACATCGTCTCCTCTTCGTCCTCGATCCTGATCGGCCGCAAGGGGCGCAATCTCGATGCCATCCAGATGGTGGCCAACGTCTATGCCGGCAACCTCGACAAGGACTACAAGATCATCGTCGACAGCGAGAACTACAGGATGCGCCATGAGGAGGCCATCGTGCGCCAGGCCTTCAAGGCGGCCGAGATCGTCCGCCGCAGTCACCGCAGTCGCCTCATGCCTCCGATGAATCCCTTCGAGAGGAGGCTGATCCACACGGCACTGAACGACTTCGAAGGTGTGGAGACAAAGAGCGAGGGCGAAGGCCTCTACAAGCAGGTGAGGATCATACCGACCGAGAGGTAGCCGCATTCAAGACTCCGAATCGACAGGCAGGAAGGCATCTGGCCCATCCTGCCTGTTTTCGTATTGACTATTTCAAAGGTAGAAGATAAGCTCCAATTAAGAATGATTACTGATAAGGAACGATTGGCAAATACCAGAAACACGATGCAGCGCAATCTCGTGCTCGAGACTGTCAGGTCGCTTGCCAGTCATCCAACTGCGGAAGAGGTCTATGAGAATGTCATCCTCCGCGACCGCAGGATCAGCAAGGCGACCGTCTACCGCAACCTCGCCCTCCTGGCCTCCATGGGCCAGATAAGGAAGGTGCCGATGCCTGGGACGGAGCCTGACCGCTACGACTTCAACCTGTCTCCACACTTCCACGCAAAGTGCAGAAACTGTGGTAGAATGGTTGATGCGTACAGCCTTGGCAAGGATTCCGACTTCTCATTCTCATCTCCATTCAAGGTTGAGGATGTGGAGCTCGTCCTGACGGGACTGTGCGGTGAATGTGCAAGAAAGCTGGACCAACCGGCTGAAGAAAGATAGGAGAACAGGAAATGGAACTCAAAGGCAGCAAGACGGAGAAGAACCTGCAGACCGCGTTCGCAGGTGAGAGCCAGGCCAGGAACAAGTACACCTACTTCGCATCCAAGGCGAGGAAGGAGGGCTATGTCCAGATCGCCAACATCTTCGAGGAGACCGCCAACAACGAGAAGGAGCACGCCAAGCTGTGGTTCAAGCTCCTCCAGGAGAATGGCGAGATCGGCACCACCGCCGAGAACCTGAAGGCAGCCGCCGAGGGCGAGAACTACGAGTGGACCGACATGTACGCCACCTTCGCCAAGGAGGCCGACGAGGAAGGCTTCAAGAAGATCGCAGCCCTCTTCAGGGGTGTCGCCAAGATCGAGGCCGAGCACGAGCAGAGGTACCTCGCCCTTCTCAACAACGTCGAGAACGGCCTCGTCTTCTCCCGCGACGGCGAGATGGTCTGGAAGTGCTCCAACTGTGGACACATCTGCGTCGGCAAGAAGGCTCCTGAGGTCTGCCCCGTATGCGCTCATCCCCAGGCCTACTTCGAGCTTCAGGCCAAGAACTACTAAGACTGGCCCAACAAGCGCATGAAAGGGCTCCTTCGGGAGTCCTTTCTGCGTTAATATGAATGTAGTGGAGGACAGATGATGTCTGAATTTTATGAAAACTATACTGCAGGACCGCAGAACGGTCCGAAGTCTCCCTCCGGTACGACGCCCTTCGTGCTCGGCCTTCTGTCCATCATCCTGTCGTTGTCATTCTCGCGCCTTGTGGGCATCGTGCTCGGCATCATAGCCATCGTCCTTGGAGGGCGGCTGAGGTACACAGACAGTGAGGCGAAGGCCGGTTTCATCATGGGAATCATAGGCCTTTGCCTGGGACTTTGCATCGTGGCACTGGTGGTCCTTGCGCTCACGCCGCTCTTCATAAGCTGGTTTTTCCTGCCCTGGCTGTGATGCCAGGGGCCTCTCACTTCAGGTAGGTCTTCTCGATGTGGTCCCTGACCCTTGCGGCGTCCTCCTTCGAGAACTGGGCGCCGAGCGAGGATATGATCTCACCTGCCAGGCAGCTGGCGATCTCGCCGGAAGTCCTGGCATCCAGACCCATGGCCACACCGTAGAGGAAGCCGGCGGCGTAGGTGTCGCCGGCGCCTGTCGTGTCGACTGGATGCGAGGATCCCTGGACCGGAATCTCCATTATCCGGCCATGGTCGGCGACGAATGAGCCCTTCTTTCCGTTCTTCACGATTGCGGTAGGGCAGAGCTTGGCCATGCTGCGGCAGCACTCGTATGCGTCGTAGTTGTCGAAGAGGTAGCGCGCCTCCTCGCTGTTCGCGAAGACGATGTCGCAATGCTCTTCTATCAGGGAGAGGAACTTCTGCCTGTAGCGGCCGACGGCGAAGGGGTCGGCGACATCGAAGGCGACCTTGATGCCATGCCCTTTGCAATACTCCAGAGCCTTCATCACGGCACCCTTCTGGGCTTCCGTGTCCCACATGTAGCCGGTGAAATAGAAGAGGCCGGCCTGTGAGAGGCTGTCCAGATCGACATCCTCCTTCTTGAAGCACCTGTTGGCTCCAAGGTAGGTGTTCATCGTCCTCTCCTTGTCCGCCGTGAGGAGGATGATGGAGGTGCCTGTCGACTCGTCGTAGGTCACGAGCTCGTCATGGACGCCGACCTGGCGCAGCTTGTCGCGGTAGATGTCGGCAAGCTCATCCTGTCCGACTCCTCCTGCTATCGTCGTCTCCACACCCATCATCCTCAGCGTCACCATGGTGTTGGGACAGCTGCCGCCGGGCGAGTAGACCAGGTCATGGCCTTTGAGGTAGTCGATGATCCTGGCATGACGGGCGCGGTCGATGAGATGCATGGTTCCCTTGTGGAGCGACAATGCCTCCAGGCCACTGTCGTCGACGGTGGCCAGGATGTCGATCAGGGGATTGCCGATTCCGTATACCTTCATCAAAAGGCATCCCACTGGGCGTCCATGCTCTTCATGAGGGCCAGCTGGGTGCGTGTCCTCACGAGGTTGTGGTCGCTGTAGGCGATGTTGTAGTAGACGTCTCCCGCCAGGTAGTCCGTCAGGAAGCGTACCGCCATGATCTGTGTGATTGTCCTTCCGGACTCCTTGATGCCGGCCTTCTCCGTCTCGGTGAGGAAGGATTCGGCCTTCTCGAGATAGCCTCCTGTGAGGGCCTTGTACATCTCGACGTCGAAGGAGACCTTCGAGAGGTCCTTCTCGTCCTCCTCTCCAGTGTTGCATGCCGTGCGGATCATGTCGCCGGTGTCGAAGAGTATGGTGCCTGGCATGATCGTATCCAGGTCGATGACGCATACCGCCTCGTCCGTCTCGGGATCGAAGAGGACGTTGTTCATCTTCGTGTCGTTGTGGGTGACGCGGTTGGGCAGCTTTCCGCTCTCGAAGTCGTCCCAGATGTGGCAGCCACGCTCGCGGTTTGCCATGAGGAAGTCGACCTCGTCCTTCACACCGGCAAGCCTGCCCTTGACGTCGGCGGCGATGGCCTCGTCAAGCTGTCTGTAGCGCAGTCCCATGTCATGGAAGTGGGGAATCGTTATGTTCAGTCTGGATCCGTCGAAGTCTGACAGCTGCTGCTGGAAGTTTCCGATGCCGCGTCCGAGGGAGCGTGCCGCGTCGGCGGAAGGAATCTTGTCGTATGTGTTCACATTCTCGATGAAGACGTAGGTCCTCCAGTACTCTCCGTCGGCGTCGATGAAGAAGGGCTGGTGGTCCTTCGTGAATACGACATGGAGCACACGGCGGTCCCTGTCGGGCATGTCGGCGACCTTCGACTCTATATGCCGGGTCACGGCCAGGATGTTCTCCATGACCTCCTTCGGCTTGCGGAAGACGTTCTGGTTGATCTTCTGGTGAGTGTACTTCGTCCTCCTGCCATCCTCGTCCACGAATGTGGAGACGAAGGTCGAGTTGATGTGGCCCTGGGTGTTTACCTTGATGGCCTCCAGACGACCATCAATCTTGAAGTGGTCGATGACCGACTTTGCTGCTTCGTAGTTGTCCATGAGAGCTCCTTGTCCATCAATTCTACAGTCAAAATATGATAATTTGAAGCACATTATGGTATCATGCTGACATGAGCGAATACGTCATCCAGGGATCGGGAGGCTTCAGCGGAAGCGTGCGCATCAGCGGCAACAAGAACGCCGCCTTGCCTTGCCTGGCTGCAAGCCTGCTGACGGATGGGACAGTCACAATCTCCAACCTTCCGATGATTCAGGATGTGCGCGTCATGATGCGGCTTCTGGAGGAGCTGGGCAGCGAGGTCGTGCCCATGGGTGACGGCTCATGCCACATCCACAGCGACATCCACTTCAGCGGACTGACTCCCTCCCTTGTCGATTCCGTGCGAGGTTCCATCCTGTTCGCCGGCCCCCTCCTTGCAAGGGGCGTGTCCCTCGTCATACCGCCACCTGGTGGCGATGTGATCGGGCTCAGGAGGCTGGACAGCCACTTCACGGGACTTTCCGCCCTGGGTGTGGAGTGCACCGTGCGGCCGGATGGAAACCTCGAGATGAAGCCGCATGGCCGCCTGAAGGCCGCCGACATCTTCCTCGACGAGGCCTCCGTCACAGCGACGGAGAACGTCATCATGGCATCAAGTCTGGCGGACGGCGTCAGCACAATATACAACGCCGCATGCGAGCCTCATGTCCAGAACCTGTGCCACATGCTCGTCGCCATGGGCTGCCCCATAGAGGGCATAGGAAGCAATCATCTGACAGTCCATGGACAGGACTCGCTCTCCGGCTGCCGGCACAGCCTGTGCTTCGACTACATGGAATGCGGATCCTTCATCGGGCTTGCCGCATGTACACACAGCAGTCTGACCCTCACCAACGTCGACGTCAGCCAGCTCAGACCGATCGAGAACGGCTTCCTGAAACTCGGCATCCGCTTCGAGAAGGGAGAGGACTCGATCCATGTCCCGAGAGAGCAGGAGAGGCGGATAGTGCGTACCTACTCTGGTCTGACCGACAAGCTCGACGATGGACCCTGGCCCGGCTTTCCAGCCGACCTGCTGTCGATCATGTGCGTCACCGCCAGCCAGATGGAAGGCAGCATCCTGATCCACGAGAAGATGTTCGAGAGCCGGATGTTCTTCATCGACTATCTGATCCGCATGGGGGCCGACATCATCCTGTGCGACCCGCACCGTGCCGTAGTCAGGGGCAGAAGCATCCTCAAGGGACGCCATGTGATCAGCCCGGACGTCAGGGCCGGAATGGCTCTGGTCGTCGCAGCGCTTTCGGCCGAAGGGGAGAGCGTCATAAGCAACATCGAACAGATCGAGAGGGGCTATGACCATCTTCTCGACAAGCTCGTGGCCATAGGCGCAAGCATTCGGCGTAACGAACACTAGATGTGGGTTTTCCACAAGTTTTCAACAGGGCTGTGGAAAAGTCTGTAAGAAGTCCGGAAGCTGTGGTGGAAGTTGCCTCTTCCCCTGTCAGTCATACAGCATCGACCGCTTTGTCAAATTGTTTCAACACAATCATTTGTAAGAAAACGTACAATTAAGTTCCAATTCAAAGATTATATAGGAAAGCCCTATTTCCAGCTTCTTTCAAGATGTTCGCAAGGCTTTACAAAGGAGAAGTTTTCAACAGGTTTTCAACAGGCCTTGTTGAAAGTGTGCATAACTCTCCAAGTATCTTGGCAAACATGAGATAAGCCCTGTTGAAAACTTTTTTCGAACATTCTGTCGTCCTAGTGTCTGGACAAAGTTCGGCGGCCAGGGCAGGGGAGCCTTGACCGCCTCATCCACTCATCTCCTGCATGGTTCTGAGGTCAGTAGAAACCTCTGGCGAAGTCTTCCATATCTATGCTCTTGTCGCACTTGTTGTCCGTATGGATCGAGTCGACGACATTGAACAGCTGCCTGACGTTTCCGGGCCAGGGATAGCGCTTCAGCCCCTCGATGTCCCGGATGTGGTCCTTGTAGACGCACTTCGCCTCACGGCTGCGCACCAGGGTTCCTATGTCTTCAAGATGGTCCTTCAGCGCAGGGACGTTGATGCGTGTCACCGCTATGCGCATCAGGAAGTCGAAACGCAGGCGCTTGTCGTCAAGCAGCTGCCCGATCGGCTCGTTGCTCAGCGCTATGATGCGGCACTTGGAATAGCGGGGCACATTCTCTCCGACGCGGTAGTACTCTCCCGTGTCGATGAAGCGCAGCAGCTTCGCCTGCGTGAGCATGGGCATGGCCTCGAACTCGTCCAGGATGATCGACGATCCGTTGGCCGTCTCCGCTATGCCTTTGAAATCGCTGTCTGCTCCGGAGAAGGAGCCCTTGCGATGGCCGAAGAGATGGGATTCGAGCAGGCTCGAGTCCAGAAGCGCACAGTTGAGCATGCTCGGCGCCTTCTTGCTGTAGGCGGCGTGCAGGGCCTTGGCGACCAGTTCCTTGCCGCTTCCTGTGGGTCCATAGACGAGGACATTGTGGCCGGCGGCTCCAATCCTCTTCACCTCGCTCCTGAGGTGGACCATGGCAGGGGAGTCGCCCAGAAGCAGGCTTGCCAGTCCGTCATCATCCTCATCCTTTCCCCTGAGCTGCGAGAGCCTGTCCTCGAAGTCGCTGTATGAGCATATCGAGATCCTGTCATCTGGGAGGGAAGGGACTCCTTCCGTCTGAGAGCTGATCATGAGGATCTTCTTCAGATTCCTGTCGCTGTAATGCCTGCTGATGAAGGACAGGCATGCCGCCATCTCAAGGTTCTCGTCGATGACGACCGAGTAGCAGCCATCATGCGACCTCAGCTCCCTCTCCAGGCCTGTGAACGTCATGAAGAATGCGCATTCGAAGTCTTTGGCCAGAGTCTCGAAACGAGTCCTCGTCTGTCGTGAGTTGCTAACAAAATAGACCATGCTGCCTACCCCTCATCAGAATTCGAGAAAATGGTTAAGACAGCGGTGTTACCACGAGGTCCTATTCCAAACGCTCTGTCTCCACTTTATGGCAGCTGACGGTGGAAATAAAGCTTTGTATGGAGTTCCTGTGAAGAATATTTCCAGATTTTTCAAGGAATTCTTGCCTACATCCCAGTCTGTGGGAAATTTGTCCCACATGGGGCCTTGAGTGCCATTTCCGATGGGTGGTGGAGTCCGGTCCTCTCACCAGCCCAGGCAGTTCTCGAGTGCTCCCAGGGCGAAGATGCCCGCCGTCTCGGCGCGCAGGATGTTCGTCCTCATCAGGCAGCACCAGGCGCCCCTGTCCTCTGCCAGAGCGCACTCTTCCTCGCTGATGCCGCCCTCGCTGCCGACGAAGAGGGAGATCTCACAATCCTTCCTGAGTCCGGCCATGGCCTCGTCGAGGAGCATGCCCTTTGTCCTGACGCCCTGGTGGAGCAGGAGGATCTGGCCTTCGGCCTCTTCCAGGGCCTTTGCGAAACTGATGACCTGGGGACGGCAGACGGCCGTCTCCGAGCCGCTCTGCTGGACGGCCTCCCTCATGATGCTCTCGATGCGCTGTGCGTCATGCTCCCTCAGCTCCTTCTGCTGGCAGAATGCGCTTGTGAAGAAGGTGATGCCACTGACGCCCGCCTCGCATGCCATCCTCGCTATGTCCTCGTTCTTGCGTCCCTTGCACAGGCCTTGGAAGAGGTGGATGGTGGGCAGCTTGGCGCGGTAGCCGGATAGCTGGTCCGTGGCTGAGCTTTCCGGTCTGTGTATGGGAGACAGGCGCACGGTGCCTTCCTCAGTCAGGATGCCTTCATAATAATTGCCTTGCCTGTCCCGAGCCGTGATGGCGGCGCCGGGAGCGAGGCGGAGGACCTTCATGAGGTAGCGCCTCTCCTTCTGGCTCAGGACATATTCTTCCTGACCTGCATGGTCAGCCGAGAGCAGGAGGATCCTCATACCCCCTCCAGCACCTCGAGGGCGGTCCTGAGGTAGATGTCGTAGTCTGTGTCGATGAGGGGCCTGTCCTCGTAGTCCATGCTGGCGATGTATTCGTTCCTGACGAGTATCTTGAGGTAGAGCGGGTCGAAGCCGACCTCGTCCTCCCACTGGGCGGCGAAGGCTTCGATGTTCTCCTTCGTGTAGTCCGGATTGTCCTCGATCCAGGCGATGATGTCATCCTGGTGGGCGTATATGAAGTCGTAGTACTCGACGATCTGCCCGTCGTCCATCTCAGGTTCCTCGACGACGACGTCAGGCGTCAGGCCGACGTTGTGGATGTCGTCGCCGTTGGGTGTCAGGTAGTGGGCCGACGTGTAGCGTATGTAGCCGTCATTCCAGGGCACGATGTCCTGGATGATGCCCTTGCCGAAGCTCTGCTGGCCGACGAGTGTCGCCTTGCCGTTGTCGTGCAGTGCGGCGGCGAGGATCTCGCTTGCCGAGGCGCTTCCCCCGTTGATCAGGATGACCGTCTCGATGTCGTGCTTGCGCGTCTGACCGCTGGAGAGCAGGCGTGTCGTCGGCCTGCCAGAATCTTCCTTGTACTCGATCGAGAGGATGACGTCGTCTGTGTCGGTGAAGAAGTTCGCGACGAGGCATGCCGAGTTGACTGTGCCTCCAGAGTTGTTCCTCAGGTCCAGTATGAGCTTGTCCATGCCTTGTGCGGTGAGGTCTATGAGGGCTTCGCTGACCAGATGGTATGTCGCCTCGCTGAATGTCGAGATGGCGATGTAGCCCACGTGTGTTCCTTCGACCATGCAATGGCTCACAGTCGGTGTGGTGACCTCCTCCGGTGTCAGCGTGATGTCGAAGACGCTCTCTCCACGGTGGACGGTGACGGTCATGGGAACGCCTTCCTCACCCCTGAGCAGGCGGCTCGCCTCGTCAGCGTCCATCTGACCGATGAAGACGCCGTCGATATGGCTGATCAGGTCGCGGGCACGCAGTCCAGCCCTTTCCGCAGGTCCTCCGGGGAAGGGGCTGGTGACAAGGAGCATGTAGCTCTCCTCGTCATCCCAGTCGATGAAGGCCGGGTCGTACTTCGAGACGTAGACGCCGATGCCGACGTAGGTGCCGCTGATGTCCTCATCGAGCTCCTCCCCCTCATCTGCCGGTATGTATTCGGCGTAGGGATCGTCGAGGGAGGCCATCAGGGCCCTCACGAGGTATTCGTCGACATCCTCAAGGTCGATGTCGTAGAGGTAGTTCGCACTGAGGTACTGGTACAGGGTGTTGATCTCGGCCAGAATGCGGGAAATCCCGCTTCCCTGGACGGAGATTCCACTGTGCTCCTCTCCCTGGCCCTGGGCTGGAAGGAGTGCCGCCAGGACTGCTGACAGCAGGACGGCCATGGCCAGTCTTCTGATCGCTCGCATGGCAAGAAGTGTAGTCCAATTGGACTGGCGGTGCAATTGACCTAGCTGGTGCGCCTCACTAAACTTCCAGCATGCCTCTGTATATCGAGTTCCCGTCCTGGATCGATCCATTCGTGGTCTCCTTCCTTCCCATCAGATGGTATGCCGTGATGTATCTGGTCGCCTTTGCGATCGCCTATGCGCTCTACCGCTGGCAGCTGAGGAGGGACAAGACGAGGACGATCGATGATGATACGAGCGAGATGCTCTTCATCTGGGGAGTCGTCGGCCTCCTGATCGGCGCCCACCTCTTCTCCATCCTCTTCTATGGTGATACGAAGTACTACCTGACCCATCCCTGGATGATCTTCTGGCCCTTCCGGAACGGACACTTCGTCGGCCTGCCTGGAATGAGCTACCACGGAGGCGTCGTAGGCGCTCTGGTCGCCGGCATGATCTACGCCCACGTCAAGAAGTTCCCCCTGCTGAAGTATGTCGACTACATCGTCGCAGGCATTCCGCTGGGCTACACCTTCGGACGCCTGGGCAACTTCATCAACGGCGAGCTGTACGGCCGCGTGACGACGAAGAGCTGGGGCATGGTCTTTCCGACGGCCCCGTCCTTCCCGACGACGCAGGAGTGGGTGAGGAATGTCGCCGACGCCCACGGAATCGAGTACGTCATAGGAGACATGGTGAACCTTCCACGCCACCCCTCGCAGCTCTACGAGGCCTTCTTCGAAGGGATCGTGCTCTTCCTGATCCTCTGGTTCGTGTGCCGTCCCATGATCCGTCGCCTTTCCCTGAAGCCGGGTTCCATGCTCGCCTTCTACATCTTCGGCTACGGCCTCTTCCGCTTCTTCATCGAGTACTGCCGCCAGCCTGACGCCGACATCGGCTACGTCATCTGTGGGGGATCTGGTTGCGACAACATTGCCCTGTTCCAGTCCTTCCTGAACATTTCGAAGGGGCAGGTCTTCTGCCTCATAATGATAATTTCCGCAATTGCGCTGTTCATCATCGTGAACAGAAGGAGAGAGAAGAATGTCGTCAAAGGAAACAAGGGACCGTCTCGCTGAGCTAAGGGCGGCCATGGCCGCCAATGGGCTCGACTGGTACATCATAAACGGCACAGACGCCCATCTGAGCGAATATGTCGCGCCATACTGGAGGACCAGGGCCTTCATCTCGGGCTTCACCGGCAGCGCCGGCACTGTCCTCGTGTCGAAGGACGGCGCCTGGCTGTGGACGGATTCGCGCTACTTCATCCAGGCCGCCTCCCAGATCGAGGGCAGCGGCATCACGCTGATGAAGATGGACATGGAGGGAGTGCCCACACTCCAGACCTTCATTTGCAACAGTGCCTGCAAGGGTGACAAGGTGGGCATCGACGCCTCCACGATCTCTATCAGGGACTTCAGGAAGGACGGAGCCCTCTACCGCCGCCATGGCATCACTCTCGTCGGCTGTGATGATCTGCTTTGCGGCATCTGGAAGGACCGTCCCTCCTTGCCCAGGACGGCCATACGCCTCGTGCCCGAAGCCGTCGCAGGCCTCTCTTCCCGCGACAAGCTGGCCTTGATCCGCAGCCGCCTGTCAGCCGTCGGCGCAGACTACACGCTCGTTGCCATGATCGACGACATCGCCTGGATATGCAACATGAGGGCGGATGACGTCGAGTGCAACCCCGTCTTCCTCTCCTTCCTCTTCATCGACCAGGAGAGGGCAGTGCTCTTCACGGACCTCGGCCGCTTCTCAAGCGGATCCCTCGCCCAGGCCTCGAAGGACTTCGAGGTGCGGCCATACGAGGCTGTCTACGACGACCTCGCCATGCTGGCCCATGGTCTTCCATACTACAACGACGAGAAGGTCAACAGCCGCTTCATGGACATCCTCTCATGCGAGGACGAGGTCATCGGACGCGACATCTCGACAGACCTCAAGGCGTGCAAGAATCCTGTCGAGCTCGAGGGGATGAGGCGCAGCCACCTCATGGACGGCATCGCCTTCGCCAACGCCTTCAGCAAGGTCGACTTCTCGAAGGTCGACGGCACCTACGACGAGATCGCCATCAGCGACCTCTTCGCTTGCGAGAGGGCGAAGCTGCCCGGCTACCTTGGACCCTCATTCAACCCGATCTCCGGCTTCGGCGAGCATGGTGCGATGTGCCACTACAGCGCCAGTCCCGAGAGCAATGCCAGGATAGACCATGATGGTCTCCTCGTCCTCGACACGGGCAGCCAGTTCGAGTACGGCATGACGGACCTGACGCGCACCCTCCTCTTCGGAGAGGCCACAGCGGAGCAGAAGAAGGACTACACTCTCACACTCAAGGGCCACCTGGCTCTCGCACGCGCCCGCTTCATCCATCCGACAAGGGGCTATCAGCTCGATGTCCTGGCCAAACAGTTCATGTGGAAGGAGGGCGAGTCCTTCTACCATGGCACCGGCCATGGAGTCGGCTTCAACCTCAACGTCCATGAGGGGCCGATGAGGATTTCGACGGCGCCGATCGACGTCGTCCTGGAAGAGGGCATGGTGCTCAGCGACGAGCCTGGCATATACAAGGAGGGCCGCCATGGCATCAGGATCGAGAACCTGCTCGCCGTGCAGAAGGACATCGTGACCGAGTTCGGCCAGTTCATGTGCTTCGAAGTCCTCTCTCTTGTGCCATATGAGAAGCGTCTGATCGACATCTCGATGCTCACATCTGAAGAGGTTGGGCAGATTGACGCCTACCACAAGCGCGTCTATGAGGAGCTCGTCGACAAGGTCGAGCCCTCTGCCGTAGACTGGCTCAGGGAGGCGACGCGTCCTCTAGCCGCCTGTGGCGACAAGTGATAGCATTCGTAAGGAAACTGATATACAAGGAAGGATTGCAATATGGTAGAAGCCTTGAAGAAGAACGGAAAGATCGACAGGAAGGGACCTGTGGTCCTCGTCATCATGGACGGTGTCGGTTTCGGCAAGTATAAGGATGGCGACGCGGTTGCCGCCGCCATGACGAAGCATCTCGACTCGCTCTATGCGGCCTACCCCTGGACAAAGCTCAAGGCCCACGGACTGGCTGTCGGACTGCCTTCCGACGCCGACATGGGCAACAGTGAGGTCGGCCACAACGCCATGGGCTGCGGACGCGTCTTCCACCAGGGTGCCGCCCTGGTCAGCGAGTCGATCCAGAGCGGAAAGATCTTCCAGGGAAAGACCTGGCAGAACCTCGTGGAAAACGTCAAGGAGAGCGGAGGTACGCTCCACTTCATCGGTCTGCTGTCCGACGGCAATGTCCACTCCCACATCGACCACCTCAAGGCCATGGTCCTCGAGGCCAAGAAGGAAGGCGTCAGGAAGGTTCGCGTCCACGCACTGCTGGATGGCCGTGATGTGGGCGAGATGAGCGCACTCGACTACTTCGACCCCTTCGCCGACTTCCTCAGCCAGCTGTGCGATGACAGCTTCGACGCATGCATCGCCTCCGGCGGTGGCAGGATGGTCATCACGATGGACCGCTACAACGCCAACTGGGACATGGTCCGCAAGGGCTGGGAGACCCACGTCCTCGGAGAGGGCCGCCAGTTCGACAACGCCCACGACGCCATCACGACGCTGCGTGAGGAGACCGGCGCCATCGACCAGGACCTGCCTCCCTTCGTCATCGCGAAGGACGGCAAGCCTGTGGGAACCATCAACGACGGCGACTCCGTCATCCTCTTCAACTTCCGCGGCGACCGCGCCCTCGAGATCACCAAGGCCTTCGAGGCTGAGGACTTCACCGAGTTCGACCGCAAGAGGCATCCCAAGGTACAGTACGCCGGCATGATGGAGTACGACGGTGACCTCCATGTCCCCAGGCAGTACCTGGTCGATCCCCCTTCGATCGACAGGACGATGGCGGAGTACCTGTGCGCCAGCGGCGTCAGACAGTTCTCCATCTCCGAGACGCAGAAGTTCGGCCACGTGACCTACTTCTTCAACGGCAACAGGACTGGCAAGTTCGACGAGAAGCTTGAGGACTACGTCGAGATTCCGAGTGACATCGTCCCCTTCGAGCAGAGACCCTGGATGAAGTGCGCCGAGATCGCCGACCGCGTCATCGCCGAGGTCGAGAGCGGCAAATGGGACTTCATCAAGCTCAACTTCCCCAACGGAGACATGGTCGGCCACACTGGAGTCTTCGAGGCTGTCGTGTGCTCCATGGAGGGCATGGACATCCAGATCGGACGCATCTGGGAAGCCGTGAAGGCCGCCGGTGGCATCATGGTCGTCACCGCGGACCACGGAAACGCCGACGACATGTATGAGCATGGCAAGGACGGCAGCCTGAAGAAGCGCGCCGACGGAGAGCCCAAGAGCAAGACGAGCCACTCCCTCAACCCTGTGCCTTGCATCATCTGTGACGCCGACTACAAGGGCGAGTATTCGAAGGACCTCAAGGAAGGTCTGGGAATCAGCTCGATTGCGGCGACATGCATGACGCTGCTGGGCTTCGTTCCGCCTGCGGACTATGATCCCTCGGTCGTCACGCTCGAGTAGGGTGGAAATCTGATTGCATGATGAGGTGCGGCACTCCAGCCGCACCTTTTTTGAAAGGAGGTGTACAGATGGCTTACCAGGAAGCCTACGCCTATTTGGATGGGAAGGGCTTTGCCGACAGGATAAGGCTCTTTGATGTCTCGAGCGCTACTGTCGCCCTGGCCGCCAAGGCCCTCGGCTGCGAGGAGTGCCGCATCGCCAAGACGCTGGCCTTCGACCAGGATGGCAGGACTGTCCTCATCCTCGCCGCGGGTGACGTCAAGGTGGACAACCACAAGTACAAGGAAGCCTTCCACATGAAGGCGAAGATGCTCTCCCATGACGAGACGGCCGAAAGGGTGGGCCACCCTGTCGGCGGAGTCTGTCCCTTCGGTGTCAAGGATGGCGTCGAGGTCTTCCTCGATGAATCGCTCAGGCGCTTCGACATCGTCTATCCTGCGGCGGGAACCCCTTCGTCGGCCGTTGAGGTCCATGTCGACGAATTCGGCACACTGCTGCCTGATGCCAGGTGGATAGACATCACGAAGCCGATGGTGGTTGAGGGCTGAAGTTCTTCATCCCAAGGGAGCGGTCTTGGCCGCTCCCTCCTGTTTCAGGTGGCTCTCAGTAGCCCTTCGGACTCACGACGGAGAGCATGACGGCACCAATGACGAAGAGGCATGTGCCGATGATCGAACCGGTGAGGTTCCCTTCCAGCGTGACGATCAGGAAGTCTCCTGCCGATAGGAGGAGGAAGGTCAGGAAGCGCTTCATATGGTAGCTCTCCCTGTCCGAGATGAAGCTGACCAGGTATGTCGAGACTGCACATATGAGCACCATCATCACAAGGAGGCTGAAGATCAGCTCATGCTTGTTGTACTGGTCGCTCGAGCTCGGTGTGGGGATTATGCAGCTGATGACGAAGACTGCGATCAGCGAGAAGATGACGTATGTGCCCGTCTTGACCGTGTTCATGCTCTTCATGTTGAGTATCGCGGCATAGAGGAGGACGACATAGGTCGACATGAAGAAGAAGCGCTCGAGCATCGTGATGCGCGAGTAGGAGAGGAAGCCTCCTCCTGCCCAGCTTGTGAGCGATGGCAGTATCCTTATCGTCTGCAGCGAGAGGAAGAGGAGGAAGAGTGGCAGAAGGTAGCCCTCTGCGACCTGCGAGCGGTGCTTGATCCTCAGCACGAGCACTGGAATCAGGGTGCCGAGGATGATGGCGAGCTCCGGGAAGATGTCGGCAAGCATTGTCCCGATGCCGCCGTTCCAGTTCTGGTAGAGCCCGATGACGATGAATGCCGTCAGCAGGCTCGAGACGCAGATCTGGATGGTCGAGATCAGCTTCGAGGTGCGCGAAGCGTTCACAGGATGTCCTTGTAGCTCGGCGTGATGTCCACACCGGCCTTGAAGGCCGTCATGTTGGCGCCGAGGATGGCGATCTGGCTGTCCATGATGGCGCCAAGACCGGAGAGCAGGGGCAGAATGCCGAGCATCGTCACCTCAGCGGAGTACAGCTCGATGTTCAGCAGCCTGAGGATGGCGATCGTGATGAACATGACCTCGAAGCCGTTGGAGAGGCTGGAGGCGAAGGAGCACACTGTGGCCGCCAGGGCGATCGCAACGCATACGCTCAGCTGGACGGGAGCGCCCGTCACATTTGCGATGACTGCGATCAGGGAGAATGTGGCCACTGCCGCACTGCCGCCATGGCCGATGATGTAGTACAGTGGCGAGGTCGTCGATGCGATCCTCTTCTGCACGCCGTCGTTGATCCTCTCTCCTGCCATGATGTAGGGCATGGATGCGATGTATGAGCCTGAGGTCAGGGCCGTCAGCTGGCTGGCGGTGTTCCTGTACAGGATCTTGTAGGGGTTCTTCTTTCCCCTCGTGAAGGCTTCGAAGATGACGGGAAGCAGGACGAAGGAGAGGCCGATGGGGGTGACGACGAGCATCGTCGAGAATGCGGCGTCCACGAAGAATGTCTTCTCCTGATAGATGTAGGTGAAGAAGAGGGCCGAAGTGAAGTAGACGAGGATGTAGCCGAAGTTGGACAGTCCGCGGGCTATGCGGTAGCAGACTTCCGACAGCGAGTTGATCGTGATGTATGCCGGCTTGATGATGTCGCTGCTGGGCTTGAGCGCGACGCCGAGGACGAGGGCCAGGATGATGACTGGCAGGAGGCTGTCGCCCGCCGCAGTCAGGTAGTATGCGAGGTTTCCGCTGGCCACAAGGCTCCAGCTGCCTGAGAAGACGCTCTGGAGGTAGGTGTCGGACACGCTTCCGGTACCCGCCGTCGTCGAGACGGGGAAGGCGACAGGGAAGGCTGCGGCGACGAGTGCGGCGAAGAGCGGCAGCAGGATGGCGGTGAACAGGGCCCACAGGATGGAACTCGAGACGACCTGACCTCCCATGCGGTCCTTCCTCAGCGAGGCCACAGCGCTCGAGGTGCTGAGAGCCACCATGACGAGGGCCATGAGGCTTCCTACATTGACGGCCACATCGCTCAGGCCGTAGAGCAGGGGCAGAATCCAGGTCGTGTCTCCCAGCAGCAGTGCCGTGGCAAGGGCCAGGAACAGCGAGGTGAGGTATGTGATCCAGCTTTTCATTTCTTTTTCTCCTGGCGGACCGGAAAGCCCGCCTTCGCTCTCCTCATGTCGTGGACAAGGCGCAAGACCTTGTCGTGGCATGATTATAACATCGCTCCAGCCAGCTTTCACAGTCCCCCGCTAAGCTGGCCGGCTTGGTCACTTCTTCGTCTTGGCCGTCTTTGTGGACGAGGCCTTCCTCCTGTTTGCCTTCGCCTTGTCGGCGGCCTCCTTGAGCTCCTTCTCCCTGCGCTTCTCCTCGATGACGGGCGAGAGCAGGACTTCGAGCTTGTAGCCGCTCTTCTCCTCCCTCTCCAGCAGGTCGGCGATGAAGGCCTGTCCGTCGAAGCCATTGTGGCTGTCCGCCAGGAAGACTTCTGCGGAGATGGCCGCAAGGACGATGATGAGCTGCATCATCTCCTTGTTGTACCAGGTCACGCCCTGGTACTCGTTGACGTTCGCCACCTTCCTTATGTCCTCGTCTGCGAGCAGGTAGGCCAGGATGTCGATAGGTTTCTCGGAAAGCTTGTCGGCCATGAGGTAGCCGGCGACGCAGAAGAAGGCCGCAAGATGCATCAGCTGGTGCATGTCGCTGTCGCTGTAGTGGAGGGCCTCCTTGCGGTCCTCGAAGAAGTGCTGCAGCAGGAGCATGTCGCTCGCCTTCATCGCATCGCGCACCGTCGCTTCCTTCTCGTTGATGAAGGGTTTGAGCGCGATGGCCGCCGCGATGACCAGGCTGGTCTCCGGCGTCAGACGGGCGAAGGATGCATAGACGTTCTCTCCCTCGGCGTGCATCAGGCGGTTGAGCGCCCTGATCTGGCTGACCATCTCTGCCGGGTCGATGTCCCTCGGCGCCTGGGGCAGGGCCGCCATGACGGACTCGTCGAAGGTCTCTGCGACGGCGTTGAGGCGGGTGAAGGTCTGGGCGATCAGGAGCAGCAGCTTGCGCTCGCTGGCCGCATTGCCGCGGGCGTAGAGCAGGTCCTCGAGTAGCGAGAAGAAGTTGTCGCTCCTCAGGTCCTCCATCTCCTTGTACACGGGCTTGAGCCTGAGCAGCGTCAGCGCGACGTTGATGTTCTTCACGCCGCCGCCGTCGAGGAAGCGGTACAGCTTCTCATAGGAGCCGTCGAAGTCCTCGACCTCCCTTATGTTCCACAGCACACGGCTGTCGTAGCCGTCGATCGTGAAGTTGTAGCCTTCCTCGTAGAGCTTTATCGAAGGCATGAGGTAGGTCAGTCCGGTCGAGAAGTTGTCCCAGACCAGATAGTGCCTGCCACCGAAGTGGAGGCCCAGGTTCTCGGCGAGGGAGACGGTGACCGTCTCGTTGCCGTCGCTTTCCTTCCTCAGCTTGGGGCAGGAGAGCTTGATGTTGGCGCTCACGCGCTCGAACTGGTTGTTGACTATGACCAGAGTCCTCTCCGTACCGTGCCCATTGACGTAGGCGAAGATGGACTCCTCGACCTTGCCGTTGTTCCAGGCGTCGTAGATGTTGAAGTACTCGACTCCGCTGAAGAGGTAGCGCTTGCGCAGCAGCGGGAAGATGCGCCTCTCATGCTCGTCGATCATCCACTGGTTGGGCTTCTCGTCCCAGTAGGCCCTCCTGTACTCCATGCCGTACTTCTCGCGGAAGCCCTCGATCTGGCCGTGTCCGAACATCGGCAGGCCGGGCAGGGTCGCGAGTATCGTGCATATCGAGAAGTAGCGGTTGCCGTCGCCGAACTGTGCGATGGCAGTCTCCTCATCAGGGTTGTTCATGAAGTTGACGTAGCGCTTCAGGATCTCGGGCTCGAAGACCAGAGTGTTCTTGATCGCCATGCGGTACTTCTGGTTCTCCTGGTTCTTCAGCATGTTCATGAAGGCCGAGTTGTAGACGCGGTGCATGCCCAGCGTGCGGACGAAGTAGCCTTCCATCATCCAGAAGGCCTCGGCCAGGAGGAGGGTGTCGGGCACCTCCTGGGCAATCCTGTCGACGACCTCACGCCAGAACTCCTGCGGGATGAGGCGGTTGAACTCCTCGTCGGAGAGGGCGTACATGAAGCGGCCTGCAATGTCGCCGCCGTTGCCCGGTTTGGGGTACCACAGGCGCTGGATATGGCGCTTGGCGAGCGTCATCGCGGCATCGAAGCGGATGATGTGGAAGTTTCGTGCGACATGGAGGATCTGCTGGATGACGGCCTCCCTGGTCTCCGGTTTGAGGTAGTCCAGCTGGGCCGTGTCGTTCCAGGGCATGCTCGTGCCGTCGTTGCCGTGGAAGACGTAGCGCGTCTCTCCTGTGCGCCTGTCGACGCGGCGGAAGGTGACGGCAGCGTCGGTCCTGTCGTAGTAGTGGTCCTCGAGCTTGATCTCGATGTCGGGGTTGTCCGACAGGTCAGGCCCGTTGAAGGTGTATGAGGGGAAGGGCGAGTAGTCCTGGCTCATGAAGTACTCGGGGTGCTGGTACATCCAGTCGCTGTCGAGTCCCGTATGGTTCGGGACCATGTCGCTGGCGAGCCTTATGCCACGCGCCTCGCAGCGGCGGCGCAGATCCTCGAGGGCCGGCCAGCCGCCGATCGTATGGCTGATCTCATAGTTCTTCAGCGAGTAGGCCGATGCCTCGGCGTCAGGGTTGCCGCACATGACCTTGATCCTCTTCGAGGCGTCCGAGCGTTCCCACAGACCAATCAGCCAGAGGGCTGTGAAGCCGCGCTGGGCGAGCTTGTCGAGCTCCTCGTCTGGGATCTGGTCGAGCGTCCTGATGTCCCTGTGGTAGAACTTCGACAGCTGGTCGAGCCATACCAGGGTGCATTTGGCTATCATTACGACGCGAGGCATCCAGTCCAGGTCGGCGGAGAAGGCCTCGTACTCGTTGTTCATGCCTGAGTAGTCGGGCACCTCCATCGGGGCGCCTCCACCATTGCCGAAGCCGCCGTGGTCCTTCTCCTCCTGGTGGATGAAGTCGAGTCCGGACTGGAGCAGAAGCTTGAGCTCGTCCGAGAGCAGGTCGGCCCATTCGCGCAGTATGTACTCGATCTGCTGGGTCAGGCTGTTGGGATAGAGGCGGGCGGGCTTGGTCAGGAAGGCGAAGATGTCATCCTCGTCGCTGTGTCCGATCTTTCCATCCATCGTGCGCGTGTAGGAGCCGATCAGGCTCTGGAGGGCTCCCGTCGCCTGGGGAAAGACGATTCCCTTCGGCTCGACGAGCGGGGAGGCCGCGCTGACGAGGGCGGGGTTGTTCATCATCACCTGATGGATGAAGAAGGCTCTGATTCCCTCGAGATTGTACAGCACGATGTCCACCTGACGGCTTCTGAGAAGGGGAGATGGGAACTGGTTGTCATAGAAGCGCAGGACTTCCTTCAGCTGTTCCTGACCGTCGACCACTGGAAGGATGCGGCTGAAGAGGTCAGGGTTCGTCTCTCTCAGGTAGGTGTCCAGAACGTTCTGGTAGAGCATGTGGAGGACGGCTGTGGCGTGGAGCTTGCCGGCGGAAAGGTAGCTGGAATCCGCATCCCCCCTCTCCTTGATGGCCTTGTTGTAGGCATAGCTCAGCGCATTGGCGTCGTTGTACAGCGACTGCAGGTTGCCATTGGTGACGAAAACAGGCTGCTGAATGCCCAGCGCCTCCCTTGTTGTGCGTGCAATTCTGAAGTCCCGGTCAGGCATGACGGGTAATCCCCCTTTTTTCCTTTTGTCTGTCTTCAATGATAACAGAAAAGGGAGGTCGCCACATAGAGCAAATTTACGCTTTAATTCATGCTTTGATTAATACAGATAGGGTCCAGTTGTCAGCAAGACGGGGCAGCGCTGAGGCGTCGATGCGGCTGAAGAGTGCGTTCAGCGTGGCCTTCTCGTCCTCGCTGAAGGGGGAGAGGACATGGTTCTGGACGTCCGACCACTTGGGCCTGCCAATGCCGATCCTGAGGCGCATAAAATCGCTGCTTCCGAGCCTGTCCCTTATGCTCTTGAGGCCGTTGTGGCCCTTCGTGCCGCCGCCGAGCTGGCAGCGCATCACTCCCAATGGAGTCTCGAGGTCGTCGTGGACGACGAGGATCTCCTCACTCTTCAGGCGGAGGAAGGTCGCCGCCTCGCTGACGGCCGTACCTGAGAGGTTCATCATCGTGAGCGGCTTGAGGATGACAAGTCCACCCTCCTTCGCATATGAGGAGTGGAACTTGACCGAGAAGGTCTCGTTGGGAAAGAGCGCCGAGCACAGCAGCCAGGCTGCGTTGTGGCGCGTCATGGCGTACTGCCTGCCGGGGTTGCCCAGGAAGACTGCGAGGCGGATCATGGCCTCCTATGATAGACATGTCGCCTTTTCTTTCCAAGAGTGCTAGAATCAGTGCAACACTTAGGAGGTGTTTCCTATGGCAAAAGCAAAGACAAGTCTCATCAAGGACACGAAATTCAACGGCGATCTGCTGCTGCGCGTCCTCGTCGGCCTCCTCTTCATCTGCATCGGCATAGAGGGACTGATGGGCGATACGAGCAACGGTCTCTTCCGCGCCCTCGACAACGAGGTGCTGGAGATCATCCTCGGCGTCCTCCTGCTGCTGTGCGGCGTCCTGCTGATCGTCCCATCATTCCTGAAGGGCATCAACAAGACCTACGTGAAGATCAGCATGATCGCGATCCTGGTGGTCTGGGTCCTGACGATCGTCATCACCGACTTCGTCAATGGACTTGGCGGCGTCAACGGCGACGAGTGGATCTACTGGATCGAGCAGCTGGTGACACATCTGCTGATCCTGGCCAGCGTCTGGAAGGTCTCGTCTTCCGCATTCTGAGAAGGGCATGACCTCCTCCAAGGGGGCTGTTAAAAAACTCTCATCAACAGAGAGGGATTAACAGCCCTTTCTTTTTGTCTTCTTGTACTTGTGAGAATCTCTTGCAACTTCGTTGACGCCTTTAGCTTTTGCCTTTGCAACTCTGTTTGCCAG
>JADIMU010000027.1 GCA_017694495.1 Candidatus Aphodenecus pullistercoris | reverse complement strand
CTCGAGGGCTACGGCGCCGATCAAGGTCTCCAGCTCGCCAAGCTTCCGCCCCTCCTCCGCCTTCTGGCGGGTGAGCAGGCTCAGCCTCTCCTGACCCCGGTTCAGCCGCTCGAGGCGCGCTGTGCGCTGCTCGAGGCGGCGCTCAAGATCCTCCTGCCTGGCGCGGGCAGAGACGAAGCTGCTCCTGAGGCTTGGCGAAAGGAGGCTCAGTGGTCCCTCCTGCTGGCTGAGGGCGAGCTGGGCCAGGCGCAGCGCGTCACCACGCAACGCTTCCCACTCTCCTTCAAGCTGTCTGTCCATCTCCTCGAGCCTTGTCTTCACGCTGTCCACGATTGGGGATTATATGCCATTCGAATTGACAGGCCAACAGCTCTGGATTATTCTTCCAGCTGTTGTTCCAGGCCCATGCGCACTTTCACCGCACAGGAGAAGAGAATGACCATGGCGGCGGTGCGGAACTCTGTATGGCCGGAACAGTCAGGAGTCAAGGAAAAACCAATGGACAACAACAATTCCATCAAGGAAGAAGAGCTTGTGGCCAGGATCCAGGAGCTCGTCTCTTCCCTCAGGGCCGACAGCAGGCCCGAAGAGCTCGACAGGATCAAGAAGCTCATCAAGAAGAACGTACCCTTCACTCTGCGCGGCTACTTCTCCGCCTACCTGCTCAGGGCCATCATGAGTACGGGCCACAGCGGCAGGAATGAGCACAGGAGCGAGCGCAGCCAGACCCGCGCACCCAGGGAGCCCAGAGCACCCAGGGAGCCCAGGGAACCGCGCCGCGAGGCAGTCGCGCAGAACAGCGCCAACGCGCCTGAGAAGAAGGCGCCCAGGCCCCTTCCCGCAGACGCCAAGACGCTGTACATCAACCTGGGCAAGATCGGACACGTCTATGCCAAGGACCTCATCTCGCTGCTCGTCAACACGGCAGGACTGGCCAAGGAGGACATCTACCTGATCCGCCTCCACGACAAGTACTCCTTCATCTTCATGAACGAGGACAACTGCGCCAGGGCGATCGCGGCCCTCCAGGGCACCCAGTACAAGGGTCGCACGATCCAGATCAACATCTCGATCAAGGACCGCAGGGACAGGAACGCGAAGCCGGCCGAGGCCACCGAGGTGGCATCCGCTCCAGCCCAGGAGAGCGATGTGAAAGAGGCTGAGCCGGTCCAGAGTGCAGAGAGTGTTGCCGATGGCGAGAATCTCCCTCAGGACTGAGGGTCCTTTCGCGACCAATTCCTACATCATCGACGAAGGGGACGGGAAGTGCATCCTGGTGGACGCCCCCGCCCCTTCCATCGCCCAGACCATCACGGAGCTCGGCCTCGAGGTGGATGAAGTCTGGCTGACGCATGGACACTTCGACCATGTGCTGGGCCTTGCGGCCGTGAAGGAAGCCTGGCCGGATTCCCGTATCAGGATTGGAGCCGCAGACGCCAGAATGCTCGATGCCAAAGTCGCACAGGCCGACCTCGCGCTCTTCGGCATGCACCCTGAAGTGGCACAGATCCCCTGTGCCGATGTCCTGCTATCTGATGGTGACAGGCTCCCGCTGGGCTATGAAGTGGTCGCGACAGGCGGCCATACAAGCGGTTCAGTCTGCTTCTACAACAAAGACGAGGGCATCCTCTTCTCTGGTGACACCCTCTTCGCCTCCTCGGTCGGACGGACCGACCTGGGCGGCGACTACAGCGCTCTCGTGCGCTCGCTGCGCCGTCTCGTATCTCTGGTGGACGGCAAGGCCGTCGTCCTCCCCGGCCATGGAGTCTCCACAACGATGGAGGCCGAAAGGAGGACGAACAGCTTCCTCAATCTGCTCTAGGCCTTGCGCCTCTTCTCCTCCGCACTCTTGCAATCGATGCAAAGCACGGCCGAAGGCATGGCGCGCAGCCTGTCCTCGGGAATGGCCTTGCCGCACTTGAGGCAGATGCCGTACTTGTTCTCGCTGATGCGCTTGAGCGCGTTCTCGACAGCCGTCAGACGCTTGGCGTCCATCGCGTTGAGGGCTTCCATCTTCTTGAAGGCCCCCTCATCACTCGCCAGGTCGACGCTGTCGCCACGTCCGGTGGCGCCCTCCGTCTTGAACGACGAGTTCTCAGTGTTCATCCTGTCAAGAATCTCCTTTCTTTCCTTGTAGAGGAGCTCTTTCATCTCCTCAATGAAGGCGGAATCCATAAATCATACACCCCCTTGGTACACTTGCCTGAATGGATATGTGGGAATATAGCAGGTTTGGTGGCTATGTCAAGCGAAATCTTGACAAAGCCCAGTCGAGGACGAAAACCTTCCATCCTTGCAAAGAGACGACAAGCCTCCTTTTCCAGACAGTCCACCCACCCACACTGTCGCATCCAGGGCACCCGATCGATTGACCGGCACAGGGCCATGCCCTATCTTACATTCATGTCGTGGACCAGAAGCGCGGCGAAGGAGAAAGGATATGAGAAGACAGTTCACAAGCGAATGCGTCACGAGCGCCCATCCCGACAAGCTCTGTGACCAGATCTCAGACGCGCTTCTTGACGCCTTCCTGGAAGGCGACAGCCTGACGAGGGCGGCAATCGAGACGACGGCATGCCCCGACTTCATCCACGTCATGGGCGAGGTCTCCACCACTGCCCAGGTCGATGTCGAGGAGGTGGCGCGCTCCGTGGTCCGACGCGTCGGCTACACGAAGGACGAGTACCTCTTCACGGACCGCATCAGAGTCGTCACCAGCCTCCACAGGCAGTCGGACGACATCGCGATGGGCGTGGACAGGGGTGAGGTGCTCGGCGCCGGCGACCAGGGTATGATGTTCGGCTACGCGACGGGCGAGTGTGACAATGGCATGCCGCTGACGATGAACCTGGCCCGCGCCCTGACGACGAGGCTGACGGAAAAGAGGAGGGCCGGCTCCCTGCCCTTCCTCCGCCCGGACGGAAAGGGACAGGTCACGATCGAGTACGAGAACGGAAAGGCCAAGCGGATCGCGGCCGTCGTCCTCTCGGCCCAGCACGACGAGGACATCACGCTGGAGGACCTCAGGACGGCGCTGAAGAAGGAGGTCATCCTCCCCTGCCTGCCTGAAGACCTCGTGGACGAGGATACCAAGTACTACATCAACCCGACGGGACGCTTCGTCCTGGGCGGGCCTGCGGCCGACACTGGGCTCACGGGGCGCAAGCTCATCGTCGACACCTACGGCGGATGGGCTCCCCATGGAGGCGGAGCCTTCAGCGGCAAGGACGCGACCAAGGTCGACAGGAGCGCCGCCTACGCCGCGCGCAACATCGCGCTGACCCTCGTCAGGGCACGCATCGCGAAGCGCTGCCTCGTGCAGCTTGCCTATGCGATCGGCGTCAGCGAGCCTGTGGGCATCTTCGTCGACACATACTCGAGCGGCCTTGTGGACGAAGAGAAGCTGGCACGCTTCATCAGGGAGCACTGGGACCTGAGCCCGAAGGGCATCATAGACGAGTTCGAGCTGAGGAAGCCGGGCTACGCCGAGCTGAGCGAGGTCGGCCACTTCGGCGGCGACCAGCGCTGGGAGAAGGTGGACAGCGGGCGCGTCGAGGCGCTCAAACGGCTGCTGTGGGACGAAAGGTGATCACCTGCCCTTGAGCCGTCTGACGCCCCTGATGAGGCCGAAGACGACTACGAGGTAGGCCACGAAGACGAGGACCTTCACCCAGGTCGGCCCCGTGTAGACGAGGCTGATCAGGATGAAGCCCACAGTCATCCCCACTAGGAGGATGGCGACGGCGGCCCACAGTCCCTTGAGGGGATCGGTCTCACTTCCCTTCATCGACGAAAACCTTGATGCGCTTCATGAAGGAAGCGTAGTCGTCACAGCGGTCCACTCCGCGGTACTGGTCGGCAATCTCCTTCGGGGCGCGGAAGAAGGCGCCATCGTCGGCCGTGCGGATCATCGTGATGTCGTTGTAGCTGTCACCCGCCGCGAAGGTCCTGAAGCCCATGCCCCTGAGGTGCTCGATGGCCTTGCGCTTTCCGTCATTCTGGCGGAGGCTGTAGCCTGTGATCATGCCATCGGAATCGACGATGAGGCTGTTGCAGAAGATGGTGGGCCAGCCCAGCTGGCGCATCAGGGGCGAGGCGAACTCGCGGAAGGTGTCCGAGAGGATGATGACCTGAGTCAGGCTGCGCAGCTCATCGAGGAAGGCCTTCGCCCCCTCCAGCGGCCTGATCGTGGCTATGACGTCCTGGATGTCGGCCAGGGCGAGGCCATGCTCCTGGAGGATGTCGATCCTCCCCTTCATCAGGACATCGTAGTCGCTGACCTCCCTTGTGGTCAGTCTGAGCTCAGGGATCCCCGTCTTCTCGGCGAAGGCGATCCAGATTTCGGGCACGAGGACGCCCTCGAGGTCAAGGCATACTACTTCCATGGCAAACATCCTCCAACAATGATGGCAAATGATAGGCGACTTCGCTTCTTAGTGCAATCTTTCCATGCTACCATCAGAGGCCATGAAGAAAGCCCTCTGCCCCATCGCAGCCTTCCTGACGGGTATCGTCATCAGCGTCATGGTCGTCGCCAACACCCGTCTGGGCGAGCTGACGACCAACGAAGTCTCCATGATCATCAACCAGACGATAGGCGTCATCCTGACCACGCTCATCCTTCTTGCCGGACGCAAGGTCGAAACGGTCAACCCACCCCGCCGTCCCAGCCGCTGGTACATGTACTTCGGAGGCCTCTTCGGCGTCTTCATCATGATCGCCAACTTCTACAGCGTGCTGAAGGTCGGCGCCGCCCTCGCCATGGCCGCAGCCGTCTTCGGCCAGAGCCTGATGGGCCTATTGCTCGACATCTTCGGCCTCTTCGGCATGAAGAGGCGCCGCGTGGACCGGGTCAAGGGCATCTCCATCGCGGTCTCCTTCCTCGGCATCGTCATCATGAGCCTCTCGAAAGATGGCACACTGAGCCTTCCCTACATCGCGATGGGCATGGGAGCCGGAGTGCTCACCATGCTCCAGATGACCTACAACTCCTCCTTCGCCGCAGCCAAGGGGGCCATCTTCTCGGCCAGGCAGAACGCCCTCTCCGGCGTCCTTGCCACGGCCCTCTACGCCTTCATCCTGATGCCCCAGGCCACGCTGGAGGGCTTCAGGAAACTGCCTGGCATCAGCCTCGTGACGATCTGTCTTGGAGGTGTGCTCGCCATCGTCGTCGTCACGAGCAGCAACCTCGTCATCCCGCGCATCCCGGCCATCTACTCATCCCTCCTGATGTCTGCAGGCCAGGTGCTCTCAAGCCTCATTCTGGACGACTTCGCCTGGTCCCTCCTCATCGGAGCCATCGTCATCCTCATCGGCATGGCCCTGAACTTCATCTCGGACTGGAAAGCATCTCCTCAAGCTGCCTGATGAAACGTTCACAGGCCTTGCCCAGCACCCTGTACTTCTTCCACACGATGTGGGCCTCGCTCACGAGTGCGGGAGCCAGTGGCCTGAAGCAGAGCTCATCATCCGCCTCCGGCTCAATCAGACCGCTGAAGCAGAGCGTGTGACCGAAGCCTGATCGGGTGAGGAAGCTCGCGTTCAGCACGAGGTTGTAGCTGGCGACCACATGCAGCCTCTCCAGCGGACAGGAGAACCACCTGCTGAAGAGGGATCTGGCTCCCGACTGCTGGCTGACAATCAGCCGCTCTCCCCTGAGGTCGTCCGGCCCTATGGCATCCTTCTGCGCCAGGGGGCAGTCGCGCCTCATCAGAACGCCCCAGCTGTCGCTGACCGCAGAAGGCAGGATCTCGTACTTCCTCTCGTCCACCTGGCCATAGACCAGGCCGAAGTCGACCAGGCCCTTGTCCAGCTGGTCCAGGACGAAGTCGGCGTTGCCGCTGAGGAGCGAATAGTGGATGCCGGGACAGCGGTCCTGCAAGGTCCTGGCAGCCTGGGCGATGAGGGCAAGTCCGCTCGTCTCTCCACAGCCGATGTGGATGTCGCCGGCGAGCGCCTGGTCGTCGGACGAGATCTCGGCCTCGGTGCGCTGGACGAGGGAGAGGATCTCCTCGGCCCGCCGCCTCAGCACCATGCCCTCATCGGTGAGCGTGACGCGGCGACGCCCCCTCACGAGCAGCTGTTTGCCAAGCTCCTCCTCCAGCTCCTTCATCTGTGTCGAGAGGGTCGGCTGACTGATGTTCAGGTGCTCTGCCGCCCTCGTGATGTTCTGTTCCCTCGCCACTGCGAGGAAGTATGAAAGATGTCTCAGTTCCATAGGCATCTCCTATGATACACCATAGTGACAAAGTATTTGCCAATCGGGGTGAATCCTGCTAACTTCCATGTTGCGACAGGAGGACCGATTGGACGAGATGCACTTCAGCGAAGCGGGATGCGACAGGGCGACGCTCAGACGCATCCAGGGCTGCGGCGACGACGTCGATGCCCTCATCGCCGTCCTGGAAGGGAGGCGGGAGGACATATTGCGCGCCGTCCACCTCAAGGAGGACCAGCTGTGCCGCCTGGACTACCTGATCCACCGCCTGCGCAAGGAGAGAGAGGAATGAACAGCATAGAGAACAGGAGCTTCGACGAGGAAAGGGCCCTCTACGGCAGCGATGGGCTGAGTGTGGACCACTGCTCCTTCGACGGTCCGGCCGACGGAGAGAGCGCGCTCAAGGAGAGCCGGAACATCCGCGTCACGGACAGCTTCTTCAACCTCCGCTACCCCATGTGGCATGTGGAGAACCTCGTCGTCAGAGGCTGCGAGATGACGGAGCTTTGCCGTGCGGCGCTCTGGTACTCCCACAACATCGAGATCTCGGACACGAAGATGCATGGCATCAAGGCGCTGAGGGAGTGCTCCAACATTCGCATCAGCGGAGCCGACATCATCTCGCCAGAGTTCGGCTGGTCCTGCCACGACATCGAGATGGCGGACACGAAGGCCGAAAGCGAGTACTTCATGATGAGGTCGACGGGTCTGGACTTCCACAACGTGACCTTCAGCGGCAAGTACTCCTTCCAGTACATCGAGAACGCGAGCTTCTCCAACTGCGTCTTCGACACGAAGGACGCCTTCTGGCACGCCAAGCGCGTCACTGTCACCGACAGCGTGATAAAGGGCGAGTACCTCGCCTGGTATTGCGAGGACGTGAGCTTCATCAACTGCCGCATCATAGGCACCCAGCCGCTGTGCTATTGCAAGGGTCTGAAGCTGGTCGACTGCGAGATGGTCGACGCCGACCTGGCCTTCGAGCGCTCCGAAGTGGAGGCGAAGCTCACCGCCCCTGTCATCTCGGTGAAGAACCCGCTCTCGGGCCGCATCGAGCTGCCGGCCGTAGGTGAGGTCATCAGGGACGACGAGATGTTCAAGGGTGAGGTCGTCGTAAGACAATGAGGAAGCTGATGGTCATCGCCATGCTCGTCCTGGCGACAGGTCAGCTCATGGCAGAGGAAGGTGGAAGCGTGAGACTTGAGATTGGTGGAAGGACATTCACCGCGACACTTGAGGACAACGAGGCGGCAAGGGTCTTGTGCGACATACTGCCGCTGAGTCTGGACTTCAGGGACTACGGCGGCTTCGAGAAGGTCGCAAGCCTTCCCCGCCGACTGCCCTCACAGGACAGACAGATGCGCACCAGCGCCGGGGACATCGTACTATACTTGTCGAACCAGATCGTCGTCTTCTATGGCGGCAACAGCTGGTCCTACACGAAACTGGGCCACATAGACGACGTCGAGGGCCTCACCGAGGCCCTCGGACAGGGGAATGTGGAGATCACATTCACGCTCCAGCGCTGAAGCCCAGCTTGTCGGCGACCTGGTCGAAACTCTTGCCCAGCGCGGCGCGGGCTGCGGCGAAGTGGTCCCTGCTGCCGATCAGTGTGGCGCCCACAAGAACGCCATCGCGGCAGAAGAAGGCCTCTCTGACATCGCCATCCGTCCTCGAGACGCACTCGAGGGCGGGAGAGTTCACCTCCCCTATGCTGATCACGTCGATTCCAGCGACCTTGAGCATGCTCGAGGCGACGGAGGGGACGTACTTCTGGTCCTTGCCTGAAAGGATCGCGGCAAGGGTGCGCGCCATGTCCATGGCGGCTCCCGCCTGGCCGACGACGCGGCCATTGAACTGGGCCACATCTCCGATCGCATAGACATCCTCAGCGCTCGTCTGCAATCTGTCGTCGACGACGACGCCCTTCTCCACCGCGAGTCCGGCATCGACTGCGAGGAAGCTGTTCGGCCTTATGCCTACGCTCTCGACGACGGTGGTGGCGGCGACCGTGAAGCCGTCGTCGCACTTGACGGCGCTCACCTCGTCCCCCTTGCTGAGGAAGTTGCTCGTCGAGGCCTTGCACATCACATTCACACCGAGGGCCTTGAGCCTCGTCGAGAGGAAGGTGGCGCTGTCATGGTCGAGCTGTAAGGGCAGCAGATGCCCGGCGCTCTCCAGGACGGTCACGCCTGAGCCTGTGCATCTGGCAAGCTCGGCTGCGGCCTCCAGTCCCAGCAGTCCACCGCCGATGACGACGACGGGCCCCTTGTGGGAATCGAGCCAGGATGCAAGCTGGGCGACGTCATCGACAGTCCTGAGGGCGAAGATTCCATCGCTGTGGCCACCGGGCAGGGGCAGGCGGAAGGCCTTGGCTCCATTGGCGAGGACGAGCACATCGTAGTCGTGCGTACCGCCGTCGGATGTATAGACCGTCTTCGTGTCGACGTCGATGTTGTCGACATGCACATTGTGCAAGTGGTAGCGCGGACTCTCCAGGGCCGGCTTCATCGCCAGCGTGGAGACGCTCTGGCCATCGAGCAGGGAGAGGATGCGCGTGCGGTAGTATGGCGCCTCAGGCTCATCGCTGAAGACTTCGATGTCGATGTAGTCGGCGCTCTTGAGAAGGGCGCTGGCCAAGGTGTAGCTTGCTATGGAATTGCCGACGATTATGACTTTCATGCCCTGATGATAGCCCACACAGGCGAAGGGGGCAATGAGCTGGATGGAGAAGAAGCCCTACCAGCTGAGCGAATTGAAGGCCTCACAATCCTCCACGAATTCGTCGAGCGACATTTTCAGCTCCCACATGAAGGACTCCCCGTCCTCTCTGGAAATCTTTCCATGAGCAATCATGGATTTGTAAAACTTGCGCAGGGAGGCTCCCATCCTGCGCACGCTCGAGGGTGTCGACCACAGACATTTGCGGATGTAGTAGGAGAAGAAGGAGTACAGCGCGTCCTCGCCTTCCACCATGCGGCACTCATCATGGTCCAAGATCACTTCAAGAAAGAGGCTCGCGTTCGAGACATGCTCCCTGATCGTCTTCTCAGCCAGTCCTGCATCCACGAGATCGTGGAGGAAGATGTCGCAAAGGACCTCATTCTCCTTCTCGGTTCCAGCTTTGTCGATCCGTCTGTTCATGATCTGGTCTCCTTCCTTCGTACAAGTGGTTGGTGGGGAGGACTTGCACCACCCCACCAGCAAAGCTCACTGGATCTCGAAGGTCACATCGACCGATGAGCTGACACTCAGGTCGCCTGCGTAGTAGCTGGCAGAGCTCATGGCATCCTCGGCCTTGGCGGCCGCGGCCAGGTAGGTCGGCTGGATGCGGTTGGCAGCATAGTAGCTGCCGCTCTCCTGGATCGAGATGGGGCTGACGACCGACACGCCAATGCCCTCGGCGCAGTCCGTGGCGCGGGAGAGGGCGTCCTGGACCGCAAGGCGCCTCGCCTCGCTCTGGGCCTGGCTCTTGTCGCTCGCGTCCAGCGAGATCGAGGACAGCGAAATGCCGCTGACGCTGGAGAGGCTGTCGACGATCGGGGCCAGGTCGTCAAGCCTGTGGACCGTCACCGACAGGCTCTGGCTGGCCGTCTGGCCGATCAGGATCTGCTCGCCGTCCTGGTAGCGGTATGACGGATAGAGGCTCATGCCAGTCGTCCTGATGTCCTCGGCGAGGATGCCGTACTGGCCTTCCAGTATCGAGGTGATCTCAGCCATCTTCGCATTGGCTCCGCTCTGGGCCTGGCTGGTCGTGTCAGCCGTCTCCTCGATCGAGACGGAGAAGCTCGCCATGTCTGGGGTGAGCGTCACGGAACCTTCACCGGAGACGGTGACTGTCCTGAAGGCTGTCTGACTGCTCTGGCAGCCGGTCAGAAGGGCCAGAAGGACGGCCAGGACGATGAGGATGCCACTTCTTCTCATCACAATTCCTCCTTTCGGGAGTCGAGCTCTCTCATGAGCAGGCTTGTCGCCGCCACCATGAGGGCATTGTCGGCACTACCCCTGCCCATGCGCTCGACGACTTCGGACAGCGGCAGGGAATAGAGGTCTATCTCCTCGTTCGCATCGAGGTTCTGGCCACTGACGAGCTCCAGGTCCTCGGCGAGATAGATGTGCTGATGGTTCGACATGAAGGCGTTGTTCGGACACAGCGTGGCGAGCTTGGTGACCTTGCCCGCCTTGAAGCCCGTCTCCTCGAGAAGCTCCCTTCTGGCGGCATCGATGGGCGCCTCACCCTTCTCCACCAGGCCTGCAGGGAACTCGAGGGTGACGGAATCGCTGCCGTGGCGGTACTGCCTCTCGACGATCGTCCTCAGGACGCCATCCGCGTCGCGGTAGAGCGGGATGATGATGATCCACTCGGGGCATTCGATCTCGATGAAGTTCCCCTTGCGCCCGTCATGGCACTTCCTCTCCACCTCGTTGACGGAGAAAATCGCACACTTGTAGGTCTGTCTGCGCTCCCCCGTCTCCCACATCAGATGGCTGTTGTCTTCCCTGTCCTTTCTTGAGAAGTTCCTGTCGTCGATCATTTGTTCTTCCTCGAGGGACAGTTGCTCGTGCACGCGCTGCATGCGCTCGGGGAGCATTGCGGTGTGCCGAGGAAGGAGGTGTCACGGCCTGTAGAGCATGCCGTACCGAAGTTGATCTTGCGGCAGATCTCCATCAATGCCTCACGCGAAGGATGGCTCGCTCCGCTGGTCATGAAGTCGACCCCGCTGTCCTCGGCCTCGCGCAGCTCCATCTCCATCGGGACGCGGCCCAGGAAGGGGACGTGCATCTCGCGGCACATCTTCTCTCCACCGCCCACGCCGAAGACGGGAATCTCCTGGCCGCAATGGGGGCACTTCAGGCCTGACATGTTCTCGATGACGCCGATGATCGCGCAGCCGAGCTTGCGGCTGAAGCCGACCGAACGGCGGGCGTCGAGGACGGCCACCGGCTGGGGCGTCGTGACGATGATCGTTCCCGTCAGCGAGTGGATCGACTGGCATACGGTCAGCTGCTCGTCGCCCGTTCCGGGAGGGGAGTCGATGAGGAGGTAGTCCAGGGTGCCCCACTCCACATCGGCGAGGAACTGGCGAATGGCAGTGTTCTTCAGGCTGCCGCGCCAGATGATGGGCGCATCGGGGTCCTGGATCGCGAAGGCCAGGGAGACGACCTTGAGGTTCTTTCTGGGCTCGACCGGGTAGAGCGTGGTGCCGTCGGGACTGCCAAGGACTCCATCCTCGCAGCCGAGCATCTTGGCCACGTTCGGCCCTGTGATGTCCGTGTCGAGGATGCCTACGGTGCATCCCATGTCGACAAGCGCGTTGGCAAGGTTGACAGTGACCGTGGTCTTGCCCACTCCACCCTTTCCGGACATGATGAGGATCTTGCGCGAGATCCTGTCCATGCGCTCCTGTATCCTTTCCGTCTGAAGATCGAATTCGTCCTTCACATTGTTCTCGGCTTCAGCCATCTTCATCTCTCCTTGTCCACCTAACATACTTCCCGCCTTGGCAAAAAGCAAGGCGCAAGGAGTGGTGAGGGGCCGCCCTCAGGATCTTTGACGATAGACGAGCTCGACGATTCCGTTGCTTGATGAGCTTTCCACGAGTCGAAGCGGGATGCACCTGCTTTTCTCGGGAAAGAGCCGCAGACCATCACCAAGGACTGTCGGGACGATTGCGAGATGGTATACATCGATGAGGTCCTGGTCCACCAGCTGGCTTGCGATGTGCGCACCGCCACAGATCCAGATGTCCTTGCCATCGCCTTCCTTCAACCTTGTGGCCAGGGCGCACGGATCCTCGGCTGTAAATGTGATGCGGTCGGCCGGCGGCAGCTTTCGGTGCGTGAGGACGTAGCTGTCGAGGGAATCATAGACCCAGCGCTCGGGGGACAGCTCCGTCACGATCTGATGGTAGGTCCTCCAGCCCATGATGACCGTGTCGACACCTTTGACGAATTCTGGGAAGCTGTCGGCACTCTCCACCCCGGCATCCTGGCCGGTGAGCCAATCGACACTACCATTCCTGTCGGCGATGAAGCCGTCAAGGCTCATGACGATGTACAAGATGACCTTACGCATCCAAGCTTCTTGTGGTCAGTCTTCCTTCGGGTTGTCCCCCTCCGGGAGGATGATGTCACCCTTGGGGCTTTCCTGGGGCGGTTCCTCGTCCTGGACCTTGCGCTTGCGCCTGCGTCCCTGCTCCTGCATTCGGTATTCACGTATGTAGCTCTTGCCTGAGGAGAGCAGGACGGCGACAGGTTTCAATGAGGGGACGATGGCGCACACGATCTGGATGATCGACATGATGGGCACTGCGAGGAACATGCCGGGAAGACCCCAGATGTAGCCCCACACCGAGAGGCTGATGAGGATCATCAGGGGCGACATGTTCAGCTGGACGCCCTGGATGCGCGGGTCGATGATGTTGCCGAGGATCATCTCGATCGAGACTGTGAGGATTATGACGTAGACGACGTTCATCCAGGCCGTAGGAGCGAACTGGATGATGGCCATGATTATGGTCAGCGCGGTCACGATGATCGAACCGATCGTCGGGATGAAGTTCAGCAAGGTGGCGAGCACGCCCCACACGAGGGCGAAGTCCAGTCCTGTGACGAGGGCCGTCAGGTAGTACAGGAAGCCGGTGATCAGGCTGATGACCAGCTTCAGCAGGAGGTACTTCGTCATCTGGCGGTTGATGCGCCCCAGCATCGATGAGAACTTCTGGCTCTTGTCGCGGGGGAAGGCGAAGGCGATCTTGGGCAGGAAGGTCATCCTCTCAAGAAGGAGGAAGATCAGGGTGACGAAGACCATCATCGCATCGGAGAAGATCGAGATGACCTTGCTCGAGAAGCTGCCCAGCCAGCTCGTGGCGAGGCCATACCAGTCGACGCTGACATAGCCGAGGATGGAGAAGTCCTCGCCGGCGTCGGGGATGTACTCCACAAGATAGCTCGACAGAAGGGCGTCCAGACTCCTTATCCTCTCGGCGTAGTAGGGCATGCGGTCGACGAGCATGTTGACCATGAGTATCAGTATGTATATGAAGCCGAAGAAGATGACGACGACGAGGGCCAGGGCCAGCGTTATGGCCACGATGTTGGGCACCCTCAGCCTCGTCAGGCGCTCGACGAGCGGATTGACGAAGGCGAAGACGAGCAGCGCCAGGGCAATCTGGAGCGTGACCTCGCTTGCCGCCTTGAGGACGAAGAGGAAGAGGACCACTGCCGCGAAAGCGAGCATGTTCCTGACCTGTCGGCTGATCTGCGAGGCGGGGACTTCCTTCATACGGCATTCAGGATAGCCCACTCGGCCGGCCATGCTCAAGCGAAAATTGCGCGAAGTCCTAGAAACGATTCGCCTGTGCCATTATGATTGCACCTTGTGGAAGATAAGGACTATCTGAAGAGAATCAACATCGTGCTCGTCGACACCCAGGACGGAGCGAACATCGGCTCCGTATGCCGTGCGATGAAGACGATGGGCATCACGGACCTGACCCTCGTCACGAAACGCAGCTATGACGAGGACCGCGTCCACACCCTGGCGCTCCACGCCTGGGATGTCTACGAGAAGGCCAAGCGCGTCGAGACGCTGGAAGAGGCCCTCGCCGACAGCGTCTTCACAGTCGGTGCCACCCGGCGCAAGGGCAAGTGGAGGAAGCTGTCCTCCTATTCGCCCGAGCAGCTCGCCCAGCGCGTCTCACTAGTAGGAGAAGGCAAGGTGTCGATCGTCTTCGGCCGGGAATCGGACGGACTGAGGGACGATGAGGTCATGCAATGCTCCTCGATCGTCACCATACCGACGAGCGAGGCCTTCCCCTCCCTCAACCTGGCCCAGAGCGTGCAGATCATCTGCTACGTCCTCTTCAACAAGGCCCAGCTCTACCCCACAGGAATGACGCCGGTCAGCCATGAGCGCATCGCCCATGCGGTGGACGGCGCCTCTGCCAGCCTCGACTCGATCGGCTACTACAAGTGGGACGAGGAGAGGAAGTGGATGAAGAGCTTCCTGCGTGACATGCTTGAGCGCGCCGCCCTGGGAGAGGGGGAGATCCAGCGCTTCGAGAAGCTCTTCGACAAGATTGGAAAGATAAAGCTCCACAAGGAGGTCAGGAGTGATGAGTCATCACAGCTTTCTTGAACCGATGCCCCGTGTCATCGCGCACAGGGGCGACAGCAGGAACTATCCGGAGAACACATTGCCCGCCTTCGAGAGCGCGGTCAGGATGGGCATCGACGTCGTCGAGACGGACATCCACCTCACGAAGGATGGAGTGCTCGTCATCTGGCACGACCCGACGCTCGAACGCAACACGGACGGACGCGGCCGGATCGAGGACCATACGCTCGAAGAGCTCAGGCGCTTCGACGCCGGATACACATTCACGCAGGACGGAGGAAGGACCTTCCCCTTCCGCGGCAAGGGCGTGAGGATATGCACCCTGGCCGAAGCCCTCGAGCACTGTCCTGGGCAGCGCTTCAACATCGACCTCAAGACGAAGTGTCCCGAGATCGTCGACGAGTTCATAAAGGTCATAAGGGAGCACGATGCCGTCGACAGGGTCGTCGGCGCCTCCTTCCACCTGTCGAACCTCAAGAGGCTCAGGCGCCTCGCACCCGACTTCCTCACCTCGGTCACCACAGCGGAGGTCGTCCCCCTGCTCTTCAGGCAGAAGACGCACACCTTGCCCAAGGCCTTCAAGCGGAAGATCATCTTCCAGATTCCGATGGCGGCGGGACCTGTGAAGGTCGTGACTCCCGCCTTCGTCAAGGCCATGCACCAGCGTGGCGCCGTCGTCATGGTCTGGACGATCAACGACGAGGAGACGATGAGGAGGCTCTTCGCGATGGGAGTCGACTCCGTGATGACAGACGACCCGGCCCTCGTCATAAAAGTGGCCGATGAGATGAACATAAGAAAGGATCCACTGAAATGAGCGACGTCTACTACAGCAATCTGCGCACCAGCTTCAACAACTCCCTCCTGGACAAGCTTGGCCGGGTGATGGAGGCGGCAGGAATCGCGAAGATCGACTTCCAGAACCACTATGCGGCGATCAAGATGCACTTCGGAGAGCCTGGAAACCTGGCCTTCCTCAGACCCAACTGGGCACGCTGCGTCGCCGACGAGGTCAGGAAGCTGGGCGGCAAGCCCTTCCTGACCGATTGCAACACGCTCTACGTCGGAGGACGCAAGAACGCCCTCGACCACCTCGAGAGCGCCCAGCTGAACGGCTTCAGCCCCCTGTCGACGGGCTGCCAGATCATCATAGCGGACGGCCTCAAGGGCACTGACGACATCGATGTCCCTGTGGATGGCAACTACATCAAGGCGGCCCACATCGGCCGCGCCATCATGGATGCCGACATCTTCATCTCGCTGAACCACTTCAAGGGCCACGAGTCTACCGGCTTCGGCGGCGCGCTGAAGAACATCGGCATGGGCTGCGGCTCCAGGGCAGGCAAGATGGACATGCACAGCCAGGGCAAGCCCGTCGTCGCCGAGGACAGGTGCATAGGCTGCCACAGGTGCCAGAAGATCTGCGCCCACGACGCACCCACCTTCAAGGACGGCAAGTGCCACATCGACCTTGGAAAGTGCGTCGGCTGTGGAAGGTGCATCGGAGTGTGTCCTGTGGATGCGATCAGCGCCGGCGCCGACAACTCGAACGAGATCCTCAACTGCCGCATGATGGAATACGCGAAGGCCGTCCTACAGGACCGCCCCTCCTTCCACATCTCGATCGCAGTCGACATCTCGCCCAACTGCGACTGCCACAACGAGAACGATGCCCCGATTGTCCCGAACGTCGGCATCTTCGCCTCCTTCGATCCCGTCGCCCTCGACCAGGCATGCGCAGACGCCGTCAACCGCATGCCAGGCAACCCTGGCTCGATGTACGCTGAAGCCGAGGACCACACTGGAGACCACTTCCATGACATCCACCCGGAGACCTCATGGAAGCAGGGTCTGGAATACGCCGAGTCGATCGGACTGGGCAGCCGCTCCTACAATCTGATAGAGGTCCGCTAGCTCAGCCGAGACGGAAGTCGTGCTCCGGCGGTATCTCGTCGGCGGCCCGGAAAGCGTCGACCAGATCCTCGGTATAGGCCACGCCCTCGCGCCTGGCCTTCTCCATCGCCTGGAAGCTGTACCAGCTCTCCGTGTAGTTCCTCTCGCCCTCGCGGATGACTGCGAACTCGCGGCTGTAGCAGTCCTTGAGGAAGTCGTACTTGCCCAGGTGGCAGGCAGAGGGCATGGTGCTGAGCGTCAACCTCTCGTCGGCGCGCACAGCCGCAGGCAGGCTCTCATAGAAGTCCCACTCCTCCTGCCAGCGCTGTGCCTCGACGAGGAGGTCTGCGTACTCTTCGGCATACTCCCTCCGGCAGTCGAGGCTGACGGCCTTCTCCATAAGGTGGATGGCCTCGTCGAGATCTCCCCTCTGGTGGGCCATGACAGCCAGACAACGGTAGGAGAAGGCGTTGGGTCTGAAGGCGAGGGCGCGGTTGAAGGCGGCCTGGGCCTCGCTGTCCATCTCGTTCTCGAGCAGCATCACGCCAAGCAGATTCTCCCCATTCGCACACTGGTGGCATACCTTCTCAAGGATGGGCCTCCAGCTGAGGTCACACATGTATGACGAGGGGATTTCTTCATCAGGGATGGCCCTGCCCTCAAGCACATCGAGCCAGAAGGCCGCCTCACCCTTCAGCGACGAGACGGGAAAGGAGAGTCCACGCGGCGTGATGCCATTGTGCCTCAGCTCCTCGAGGGCTCCAAAGCCGCTGCCCGATGAGAGGATCTGGGACACTTCAATGCATGCAAGCTCCCTGCAGCGAGCCTTGCGCTCCTCCACTTCCCTTGCACCCACAGCCCTGTCGACCTCGCTGTAGATGGCCTTGCGCCTCTCGTCGTAGTCTCCCTCCCCGAAGGATGGAGCACAGTCCAAGGCGCCGAAGCACTGGACGAAGTCGAAGGTGGAGGAAGCTGCGATGTCGCCGCCATGGACCTGGGTGCGGTGGGCACCAGCCTGGAGCTCGACATAGGCTCCCTCATGGCCGGGGCTCAGGTACTTGCGCCAATGGCGGCCACCAGGCTCGCCTCCCCAGCAGAACATCTTGTGGTAGCACAGCGCACCGTCGGCACGGTCGAAGAAGACCTCCCCGCTGCGGTAGCTGGCGGCCTCCCAGCTCTCCTCGACGAGTGGCCGGTTCTGGAAAAAGTATTCGTTGGAATAGTCCGTGAAGTTCTCGGGATAAGAGTAGTCGACGCCCTCCCTGATTCCAAGATGGGGCAGATGGCCATGGGCCATGACGCGCAGAGCGTTCTCGCTCATCAGGGAGTCGGAGTCGATGAAGATGACATCTCCCGTGCCGGAGAAGATCCTCATGCCCTCCTCTTCCCGCACAGCAACATTGGTCCACCAGTAGAAGGGCTTGGCCACGGAATGTGGGTTGACGACACGCCCATAGACCCACAGCTGCCTGTCGTCAGGCCCAAGGTGGAAGTCGAGCTCCCAGTAGAGGCCCTTCTGCCTCTCATACTCCCAGGCGCGCAGGAACTCTTGCCCATCCTCCCCTGTGACACGGGCGGCGAAGAGTGGAGAACATGTGGTGAATGTGTGGCCAAGCTGGCCGCAGTTCCACTCGATGCCGCCGCTGAACCAGGCGCGGCGGATGGCGAGGTTGCCGAACTGGAGGACAGGGTTGTTGAAGAGCAGCTCCGCCCTCCTGTCCTTGTCATAGAGGCTCATCAGGCGCATGCCATAGTCGGGCCAGAACTCGGCCCTCAGGTGGTCGTTCTCGAGGATGACCGTGCGGATCTCGACCTTGCCCACCTCTCTGCTGTAGAGGTCCTGCCATTTGTATGGCAGCACCCTGTCGCCCGTCTCATAGCCGTAGCCGACCTTCTCCTCTTCCCTCAATCGGCTGCCGTCGAGGATCTTCTCATGTGCCCTGGCGCGGAACTTGGGCAAGGCGTTCTCACCAATGCAGCTGTTTCCGGCCATCCTCCTGGCCGAGATCGTGATCACAAAACACCTCCACCGCCCATCAGGCGGCAGAGGGAGAGCATAGAACACAATGGGCCCTCAGACAAGGGCCGCAAGGCCTAGATCTCGGCGATTGCCTCGATCTCGCAAAGCACGTTCTTGGGCAGCGTCTTCACAGCGACGCAGCTGCGTGCCGGACGGCTGGTGAAGTGTTTCGCGTAGACTTCGTTGAAGGCGGCGAAGTCGCCCATGTCGGCAAGGAAGCATGTGGTCTTCACGACCTTGTCCATGCAGCTTCCCGCGGCCTCGAGGATGGCCTTGACGTTGAGGCAGCTCTGCTCAGCCTGCTCTGCGATGCCCTCGGCGACTGCACCGGTGGCTGGATCGACGGGAATCTGTCCTGAGGTGATGACGAGGCCACCTGTGATGAAGGCCTGGCTGTAGGGTCCGATGGCTCCGGGAGCCTTGTCTGTGCTGATGACTTGCATATCGATGGATTCTCCTATGTGGACATTGTGGGCCCACTAAGACTTCGGGTCAAGAAGACTCTATGCCCATGTTATTGTATGCCAGCATTATATATCCTGTTTAGGACATCAAAAATATTCGGCTTTACGCCTACCATATTGCTCCAGTTGAACTTTTCCGCTCAACACTCTTCAGCTCCACATTATTTGTAGGTAATCAGAAAACCAATAGTTTGGTTCCCTCAGGTTTCCTTCTTTCATAAGTCTCCTTCTTCCGGCATCCGACTCACTCCGCCTGCGCGGTTTCCGCCATATGCCGAAGCTCTCCTCCTGCTACTCGAAGATTCATCTGTTCGGCCCTTCACCACCTCCCACGCGGCTACTATGGCCTCTGCTGACTTCTCACAGTTCGTTGTTACTACGCTGTCATAAGCGATGTTG
>JADIMU010000005.1 GCA_017694495.1 Candidatus Aphodenecus pullistercoris | reverse complement strand
GACGCTATTTCTTGAAGAGGTAGCTATCCAGAGGATGCCCCATCTCAAAACGCCTTGCCGTAGATCCGCTTCTGACAACCGTCGCGGTCAGAATAGCATCGTCTCACCATCTACGGACATCTTAGTTTCTTTGTCCACAAGTGGGACAGCATATGTCCCACCTGCCATGCCAGAGTGGAGGCATAGGAGAAAGAAATGAAAGGACAGTTCACGAGACGCGACTTCGAAGGCTACTACAGGATCCTCCGCTGCCAGTATCTGGAAGATGCCAGAAGCTGGCTGGAGCGCAGCGGCGAGCTTGCCGACGCCGAGCTCGAGCACAGGATGGCCGACTTCCTCCTATACCGCTATGACAAGGGCCTCAGCCTCTATGCAAACTTGGAGAAGGCCCGTGAGATGTGCTCCTGAGGAGGCTTTTTGGACAAGCGAGGCTTCCATTTGGAGCGAAAGGGTTGTACTTTTCTTATAGACAAAAGGAGAAATTTATGAAGAGGTGCTCTCTCATCATCCACTCGGTCAGTGGCAACATCTACATCATCGGCGCCTATCTCAAGGAGAAGCTCGTGGAGGCGGGCGTCGACGCCAGACTCTACAGGGTCGAGGATGGCGACCTCCACATCCTCGCCGCCTCCAAGGACACGGTCAACCAGTACTATGAGGACATTCTGGAGTTGCCGGTCGCAAGCGAGGAGACGCTGCTCAAGAGCGACATGATCATCATCGGCGCGCCGACGCGCTTTGGTAACATGACGGCCGAGATGAAGGCCTTCATCGACAGCACCTATGCCATGAGCGAGTCGAGGGCCCTCGAGGGAAGGCTCTTCGGCTGCTTCACAAGCTGCACCCATTCGATCTGCGAGGGAAGCCACGCTCTGGACTCGATGCTCTACTGGGCGCAGAACATGGCCCTGATCCACATTCCCTACGGCGTCCACACAGAGGTCGCCCTCTCCAACCAGCCTGTGGCGGGCATCGTCCACCTTGAAGGCAAGGAGAACGACATCAGGCCCTCCGACAGGCTCGGTGCCGTCATCGAGACCTACGCCAGGACGGTCGCCGAGTACCTCGAAGACTAGTCCGTTGACAGTTTCGACTTTATCGCTGAAATCCAGCGGTGCACCAGGGAGGACGAGGACGACGACTCCTTCCTGATCTGGCGGCTCGCCTCCGCGATGGAGGCGTCCTTTTTCTGCTTCTTCATCTCGTCCCAGCGCCTCACGAGCCACATGTAGAGGTCTCCCTCAGCATTGCCCGGAAAGAGGAGCATGAGCTTGTCCTCCCGGATCTGCCTGACGATCGGGGCATAGACGTTCTTGTACCAGCTCCTGGCGGCATCCTCGAAGGAGATCTCGCCCTCCACGTTCTGGTTTATGTAGTACTTGTGCACCAGGATGTGGTTGACCATCTCGGGATAGGAGCCTGGTGTCGTGAAGACGATCTCGCCCATCGGGAGATAGGAGGGTCTGTACTGCTCGATGAAGGCGGCGCGCTCGTAGTCGACTACGCGCTGCCTGAGCTGGCGCGTAGTCATGCCAGGCTCGAGCTTGATCTCGCTGTCCAGCTCGACGACCTCGGCGTCGATGAACTCGGCCCCCTGGCTGCGCGCCACGGAGACGCGGTGGTTGCCGTCCCTGACGAAGTAGTAGCCGCCAAGTGAGAAGACCGAGATCGGCGGCAGGACGACGTCGCTGAGGCGGGCCTGGTCCACGCTGGTCCAGCGTCCGCGCAGCATCTCATGCTTTGGCAGGAAGGCCGCGGAGAAGTCGCGGTAGCGGTTCTCGCTGCCTATGATCTTGTCGACCTCGATGGTCTGCATGCCCAGGTAGGTCTCCTTCTTGGGCTTTATGATGCTCGTGACCTCGTAGAGGGAGAGGAGGTCGGGGTTCTTCCAGCTGAGCTTGCTGAACAGGCCTTGCATCCTGGCCCTGCTCTTGGCGCGGTGGAAGTCGTCAAGCGCCTGCTGTCTGATCAGATCGTTGTCCAATCTAATGCCTCCCTAGTGAATCATCATCCAGGACGTAGCTCTTGTAGACGTTGATGATTGTCGTATCCTTGTATTTGTATATCCGGTTCGCGTTCTCGTCGAAGAGGTGGACGTGGCCGTGGAGAAGGTACTTCGGCCTGTAGGCGTCCATGAAGTTGAGGAAGGTCTGGAAGCCGCGGTGGCAGATGTCCTCGCCGTCCCCGAAGCCGAAGGCGGGAGCATGGGTCACCAGGATGTCGAGGGCGCGGCCATAGCGCTTCTTGTTGTACAGCAGGCGCGGTATCAGACGGGCGATGCGCCATTGCATCTGCCTCTCCGAATACTGGCTCTTGCCGTAGTTGTACAGCATGCTCCCTCCAAGTCCCATGATGATCAGGCCACTGCGCTTGTCGTAGACGATCCGTCCATCGACCAGATTGCCGCCGAAGGCGGGCATCAGGCCAGCCCTTCCCGTCCTGGTGTACTCGAATGTGGGGTCGAAGCCTCCACGCCTCATGACCTCGTCGAAGTGTTCCAGGTTGTGGTTGCCGTAGACGTAGAAGAAGTCCTTGTTGAGGACCGTCATGATGTAGTCGTAGTAGCGTATTGGCAGATCCCCGGCACTGACGACGAGGTCGCAGTCGGCGTACAGCCGCTTGGCCTGGTTCGAGTAGATCAGAGGTTCGGTCTCGTCAGCGACGCACAGGATCTTCACGCCATCATGTTAACGCAATGTGGGGAAAAGGGTAAAGGAGGCTCAATCCAGAGTGGACCGGCTCATGATCCAGAACTCTTCCTGGCTTGGCATCCAGCGCTTCTCCATCACCGGAAGCGAGGCGTCGAAGGCCTCCGCCGCCGAGGTGTCGATGTCCATGACTGGCGACTGGTGATAGGTCCACTCATGGCCTGAGAGGGCGCCGGCAACCAGTTCCTTCGCAAGCATTGCGGCAGGATGGCGTCCATCCGGTGTGGCTATTCCAAGCTTCCTCGCGCTGACGAAGCCGCTCGAGACATAGTTCGAAGGGTAGCCGAAGATGACGAGGGCAGGTATGCCTTCCCTTTCCGCTTCCGCCAGGCTTTGTGCGATGAGCCGCTTGCCCAGACCCCGCCGCTGCATCGCCACATCCACGGCGATGGGGCCGAAGGTCGCAATCTCGAGACTGCGGCCAGCCTCATCGACAAGCCGCGATCTCGTATAGAGGATGAGGCTGACGAGCCTGCCCGCCTCCTCTGCGACGAGCGAAGGAGCTGGCAGGAAGTCCTCATGTTCTGGCATGAGGTGGACGAGATAGTGCTCGACACAGCCCGGTTCATATATGTTGTAGAATGCGCGTCTGGTCAGATCCTCGGCCGCCTTCCAGTCGCCCTCCCCGATTCTCCTGAGTGTCATGGCCAAAGTCTACATGCTGGGGGCATCTTGATGAAGCCATGCTCCTTTGTGACACCAGCCTTGACAATCTTTTGCATTGTGCTAACATCTATATACCCCCACCGGGTGTGGGTAGGAGCAGAGAATTGAAGCACGAACGGTACGATATAAGCGGTATGAGCTGCGCCGCATGCTCGGCCAGGGTCGAGAAGGCGGTGAAGGAACTCGAAGGCATGGGCTCGGTGTCGGTCAACCTGCTGAAGAACAGCATGGTGGTCGACTACGACGAGAAGAACCTTTCGAGCGGCATGATCGTCGACGCCGTAACGAAGGCCGGCTACGGAGCCAGCCTCCAGGCGGACGGAAGCGGAAGGAAGGCGGAGGCTGCGGGAGAGAAGCCGGCGGACAGGGCGAAGAAGGAATACCTTGCCATGAGGCGGCGCCTCATCTGGTCGATCGTCTTCACCATCCCCCTCTTCTACATCTCCATGGGCCATATGATGGCTTGGCCATTGCCGGCCTTCTTCCTGGGACTTGAGAACGCGATGAACTTCGCACTCACACTCTTCCTGTTGGCCCTCGTCGTCGCCATCATCAACAACAAATACTTCAGGAAAGGTCTCAGGGCCCTGTGGATGAGGTCGCCCAACATGGACTCCCTCATCGCCATCGGCTCGGGTGCGAGCATGCTGTACGGCATCTACGCCCTCTACAAGATCGGCTGGGCGCTGGGACATGGCGACATGGCTGTGGTGGCACAGTTCTCCCATGACCTCTACTTCGAGGGTGCGGGGACGATCCTCACCCTGATCAGCCTGGGCAAGTTCTTCGAGGCCAGGGCCAAGGGCAGGACGACGGATGCGATCTCCCGCCTCCTCGACCTCGCCCCCAAGACCGCAAGGGTCATAAGGGACGAGGGTGAGGCCGAGGTCCCGGTCGAGGATGTGGTCCTGGGCGACATCCTCGTCGTCAAGGCCGGCGAGGCCGTCCCTGTCGACGGGGTGATCATCGAAGGCAGGGCCTCGCTGGACGAGAGCGCGATCACAGGCGAGTCCATTCCCGTCGACAAGGCGGTGGACGACAAGGTCATCGGGGCCACAATCTCCAAGAGCGGCTACTTCAAGATGAGGGCCACGGGCGTCGGCGACGACACTGCCCTCAGCCAGATCATCCGCCTCGTCGACGAGGCGACAGGATCCAAGGCCCCGATCGCAAAGCTGGCCGACAAGGTCGCAGGCATCTTCGTGCCCGTAGTCATCGTCATCGCCCTCATCAGCCTGGTCGCCTGGCTGATCGCGGGAAGCGGCTTCGAGTTCGCCATGACGATTGCAGTCTCCGTCCTCGTCGTCTCCTGTCCATGCGCGCTTGGCCTCGCGACACCCACCGCCATCATGGTGGGCACGGGACGTGGAGCGGCGAACGGCATCCTGATCAAGAGCGCCGAGGCCCTTGAGCGGGCCCACGACATCACGACGGTCGTACTGGACAAGACGGGGACCATCACACAGGGGCATCCCGTCGTCACAGACATCCTCGTGCCCGAAGGCGTCAGCGCCGATGAGGCGCTCACCCTCGCCTCCAGCCTCGAGCGCCTCTCGGAGCATCCCCTGGCCACAGCCATCACGGAGGAGGCCGACAGACGCAAGCTTGCCACGCTGGCAGTGGGCGACTTCAGCCAGAGGGAGGGCGCAGGCATCACAGGAAGGATCGAGGGCAAGCTCTGTCTGGCGGGCAACCTCCGCCTCCTCGAGTCGGAAGGCTTCGACACGAAGAGCCTCGAGGCCGTGCGCGACAGACTGGCCGACGAAGGCAAGACAGCCCTCTTCTTCACGTGTGGTGACGAGCTTGTCGCAGTCATGGCCCTGAGCGACGTCATGAAGCCGACGAGCAAAGCGGCCATAGCGGCCCTCAAGGAGATGGGCATACATGTCGTCATGCTCACGGGCGACCACAGGAAGACGGGAGAGGCGATCGGCCGCCAGGTCGGCGTCGACGAAGTCATAGCAGAGGTACTGCCCCAGGACAAGGAGGCCCACATCCGCGCCTTGCAGGAGAAGGGAGCCAAGGTCGCCATGGTTGGCGACGGCATCAACGACGCACCTGCCCTGGCGCGCAGCGATGTGGGCATCGCGATCGGAGCCGGAACGGACATCGCGATCGAGAGCGCCGACATCGTCCTTATGAAGAGCGACCTCATGGACGTCACAAGCTCGATCGAGCTGAGCCGCGCGACGATCAGGAACATCAAGGAGAACCTCTTCTGGGCCTTCTTCTACAATGTGGTGTGCATACCGGTCGCCGCAGGCTGCTTCTACGCCGCCTTCGGTCTGAAGATGAACCCGATGGTCGCCGCCCTGGCCATGAGCTTCTCCTCAGTGTTCGTCGTCTCGAACGCGCTGCGCCTGAGGTTCTTCAAGCCGAAGAAGGTGGCCAGTGCCCAGGCGGCCTCATCCGAGAGGCAGAGGACTGTGGCACTGGGCACTGTGGCTGGACTCACGAAGGGAAACAAAGAGGAAACTGAATCCAAAGAAGGAGATGGAAAGATGAGAAAGGAAATCGGAGTCGAAGGAATGATGTGCATGAACTGCGTCAAGCACGTGACCAAGGCCCTCGAGGGCGTCGAGGGGGTCAGCGAGGTCTCTGTGAGCCTCGATGAGAAGAAGGCGACGCTTACGGCGGCGCCAGGCGTCACTGATGCGATGCTTTCCGGAGCGGTCGAGGAGGAAGGCTACACAGTCACGGGGATCAGAAACCTATGATGGCCGACAAGGACAAGGTCACCCGCCAGCTCAAGATCGCACGGGGCCAGCTGGACGGCATCCTGAAGATGGTCGAGGAGGACCGCTACTGCGTCGACATCTCGACGCAGATCCTCGCGACCGTCGCCATCCTCAAGCGGACGAACCAGGAGATCCTCCACGCCCACATCAGGGGCTGCGTCAGGGAAGGCCTGCACACGGACAAGCCCAACGAGAAGCTCGAGGAGGCGCTCAGTCTCCTGGACAAGATGGTCCAGTAGTGGTCAGCAGAGCGTGAAGCCGTTGTCTACTGTCAGACACTGGCCGTAGATGCCACGGCTCTGGGCGAGGAAGAGGACGGCCTGGGCGATGTCAGCCGGGTCCATCATGGACGCCCTGACGCTGTGGCCCTTCCAGTAGGCTTCGAGGTCGCTTCCTGACAGCTGCTCCCTTGCGATCAGGCCCGGCTGGACTGCGTTCACGCGCAGTCCCGTCTCCGATGCCAGAGAGCGCGTCAGCGCCGAGACGGCGCCCTTCGAGGCGTCGTAGTGGGCAGTCCTTCCGAAGCCGGGGTGGATGGCGTTTATCGAAGAGACGTTGACGATGCTTCCATCCCTCCTCCTCAGCGCAGGAAGGAGGGCCTTCGTCACGAGGATGAGGCCACGGACATTGAGGTCGAAGACGGAGTGCCAGTCGTCATCATCGAATTCCTCGATGGAGGTCTCGGTGAAGAGGCCTGCGTTGTTGACGAGGACGTCCAGCTCCTCCAGACCATCGAAGGCGATGTCCTCACCCGAGAGGTCGAGCGCGTAACAGCGGCTGATGCGGCTGTCCTGACGCGGCGTCCTCGCCGTTCCATAGACCGTATAGCCTTCCTTGTGGAAGACATCGACGATGGCCTGGCCGAGGTTGGACCAGGCTCCTGTGACCATTACGCTAGGCATTCAGATAGTCCTTCAGGAAGGGATGGCGGACAAGCATGGCCTCATCGGGCGCGCTGTACATCCCTTCGTCGTAGTGGGGACACATGACTGTCGAGAAGAGGGCCCAGCGGCCCCCTCCCTTCAGTCTCGTCGCCTGCCAGAGTCCCGCCTTGACGAGGCTGTGGCGGCACTCTTTTCCCAGTATTGCAATCGAAGATTCTCCATCCTCCTCGCTGAATGTGAGCTGCTCGCACTCGTCCCCATCGAGGAAGAACCAGAGCTCGTCCTCGCTGAGGCGGTGGAGGGATGAGAAGGATGTTGGAGTGACGAGGTAGTAGATCGAGCCCGCCTCGAGGCCAGAGAAGCGCGTGATGAAGCGGTACCAGCCGCCCTCGCCCGCCAGCGGAATGAGGCCGTAGCGCTCGATGACGTCTTCTACATCCACGTCCTGACGATCTCCCTGACGAGGGCTGTGAAGGCGCCCTTCACCCTCTCTCCCGTCTCCAGGACCTCCTCGTGGTTCAGCTTCTGGTCGAGGATGCCTGCCGCCATGTTCGTCAGGCAGCTGATGCCCAGCGTCCTGAGGCCCATGTGGCTTGCGGCGATCGCCTCGGGGACGGTCGACATACCGACGGCGTCGGCGCCGAGGATGCGTGCAAGGCGGACTTCTGCCGGAGTCTCGAACTGGGGACCGCCGAAGAGCATGTAGGTGCCCTCCCTCAGCGTGACGCCGACCTTGTCAGCAGCCGCTCTGGCCACAGCCTGGGCGTCCTTGTCCCAGGTCGAGGACATGTCGAAGAAGCGGGGACCGAGCTCATCGGGGTTCTGGCCACGCAATGGGCTGTCGCCCATGAGCTTGATGTGGTCCGTGATCAGCATGAGGTTCCCCTGCCCCCAGGCCGTGTTCACACAGCCTGCGGCGTTGGTCAGGAAGAGCTTGTCGATGCCCATCACATGGAAGGTCTGGACAGGATAGACGACTTCCTGCATCGACCAGCCTTCGTAGTAGTGGAAGCGGCCTTGCATGCACAGTACGCGCCGTCCTTCCAGACGGCCGCACACCAGGCGGCCCTTGTGGCCGGGGACCGTCGAGACTGGGAAGTGGGGAATGTCCTTGTAGGGGATGGCGACGGCCTCGTCGAGGCTGTCGGCCAGGTCTCCCAGGCCGCTGCCGAGGACGATGGCGATGTCGACCTTCTCCTCCCCGATGAGGGAGAGGATGTAGGCCGAGCTTTCATGAAGCTTTTCGACAAGTGTCATCAGAATGGCTCTCCTGAAGCCAGAGGAGCCGCACTCTTGCGGCTGGAGGCGACAAGCGCGACCAGCGTCGCCACGTAGGGGAAGAGACCGAGGTAGCCTGTGGGGATGCTCTGGAAGAGCGGAATGACGCGTCCCATGTTGGCTATGGTCATGCACAGTCCGAAGAAGAAGGTCGAGGCGAGGATGCCAAGCGGCTTCCACTGGCCGAAGATCATCGCCGCGATGGCGAGGAAGCCCAGGCCGTTGATGCCGCTGGTCGAGTTGTACTCGCCGGCGTAGGTGACCAGGATGCAAGCGCCTCCCAGTCCCGAGAGGAGACCGGAGAGGATGACGCCGATGTAGCGCATCTTGTGGACGTCGACTCCGGCCGAGGCGACGGCGGAGGGATGCTCACCACAGGCCCTCAGGCGCAATCCGAAGCTCGTCCTGTACAGGAGGAAGAAGGAGACGAGCCAGATCGCCAGGCACAGCCAGGTCGTCCAGTAGGTCCTGGAGAAGAAGAGGGGTCCGATCAGGGGGATCTTCGACAGCAGCGGGACGTCAGAGCGGATGATGCCGCGCAGGATCGTGACGTTGCCGCTGCCCGTGATCGTCTGGGCCAGGAAGAGGGTCAGTGCGGTGGCGAGCATGTTGATCGCGGTGCCGCTGATGACCTGGTTGCTCTTCAGGTTGATCGCCGCCACTGCGTGGAGGATGGACAGCAGTCCACCTGCAAGCATGGCGACGACGATGCCGATGACGATGGCGAGGTTGAAGCCCACTCCGGCGCTCTGCAGCAGGTAGATCGTCGTCGCGGAGGCGAAGCAGCCTGTGAGCATGAGGCCTTCGATGCACAGGTTCGTGACGCCGCTGCGCTCACTGTAGAGTCCACCGAGGGCGCCCATCAGGAGGGGCATCGTGTAGGCGATGGCCGCCGGTACGATGCTGTAGACCACATTCAGAAATTCCATCACTTGGCCTCCTTGGCCTTCTCGGCCTGTCTCTTGGCCTTCAACAGGCCCATACCCTCCTTGACGAGGGCCTTGCGCTCATCCTTCGTGAGCGAGGCGAGGTCCACCCCCACCCTGCCCTGCTTCTCCAGGGCCAGCGTCATGGCCTCCTCCTTCTTCGTGAAAGAGCCCTTGAAGCGGGCGTTCCAGAAGTTGGTCAGGATGACGCTCGTGGCGGTGAAGTAGATGATGGTCGCGATGATCGTGTCTGCGATCTCGGTCGGGATGCCGGTCGCGGCGAGCGAGCCGCGTCCCATCTTGAGGCAGCCGAAGAAGATCGCGGAGAAGAAGACGCCGACCGGCGAGCAGTTGCCAAGCAGGGCGACGGCGATGCCGTCGAAGCCCTCGTTCGGCATCTTGCCCATCTCCATGATGTTCGAGTAGCCGCAATAGTAGGTCAGTCCGGCGAGTCCCGCCAGGGCACCGGCAATCGTCATCGAGATGATGATCGAGCGGTTGACCTTGATGCCTGCGTACTCGGCGCAGAAGCGGTTGCTTCCCACGGCCTTCAGCCTGAAGCCCATCGTCGTCTTGTTCAGGATGAACCAGATGACGACGCATGCGATGATGGCGATGAGGAAGCCGTAGTTCAGCGTCGAGAAGTTCGTGATGTCGGTGAGCCAGTCGGCCCTGAGCGTGTGCGCGTCCTCGATCGGCTTGGACTTGACGACGATCGTCGGATCGACGATGAAGCGCTGGATCCAGTCGTAGACGAGCCAGTAGGCCGTCCAGTTCAGCATGATGGTCGAGACGACCTCATGGACGTTGAACTTGGCCTTGAGGAAGCCTGAGATGCTGCCCCAGAGGGCGCCTACCAGAGCGCTGGCGACGATGACGACCAGCAGGTAGAGGGGACGTGGCATGCTGTATGGAAGGTAGTAGGCCAGGATGCTGCCCGTTATGCCACCCATGAGCATCTGTCCCGAGGCGCCGATGTTGAAAAGTCCCGTCTTGAAGGCGAAGGAGACCGAAAGTCCGATGAGGATCAGCTGGGTCGCCATGCCGAGGGTGTTGCCCACCCTCCTGACGTTGCTCAGTGCGCCGAAGATGATGCGGTCATAGCCTGTAATCGGGTTCTTGCCGATCAGGAGGATCAGGACGGCACCAGCCACGATGCCCAGGAAGACGGCCGAAAGGCTCACCAGAAGTGGGGATGCCTTCCTCGCCTCCAGAGGCCTGTTGTCAATTCTGCCCTTCACTGTCTGCCTCCTTCTTGATGCCGGCCATCATGAGGCCGACGGCATGCTCGTCCGTCTCCTTCGTGTCGACGATGTCGATCAGACGTCCGGCGTTCATGACCGCAATGCGGTCCGAGAGGTTGAAGATCTCGTCAAGCTCGAAGGAGACCAGGAGGACGGCCTTGCCCCTGTCGCGCTCGCTTACGAGCTCCTTGTGGATGAACTCGATGGCTCCGACGTCGAGGCCCCTCGTCGGCTGGACGGCGATCAGGAGATCGGGATCTGCCTCGACCTCGCGTCCGATGATGGCCTTCTGCTGGTTGCCTCCGGACAGCTTGCCCGCCAGGGAGAGGATGCCCTCGCCAGAGCGAACGTCGAAGCGCTTGATGATCTTCTCGCCATATTCCATGATCGCATCCTGGTTCAGGATGCCATGCTTCGAGTAGGGTTCCTTGTAGAACTCCTTGATGACGAAGTTCGTGCTCAGCGGCTCGGCGAGGATCAGACCCCGCTTCTGCCTGTCCTCGGGAATGTGTCCAAGACCAAGCTCGTTGCGCTCCTGGATCGATGCGTGTGTGATGTCCTTGCCCAGGAAGACGACCTGTCCGCCCTCGACCTTCCTCAGGCCGCTGATGGCCTCGACGAGCTCGCTCTGGCCGTTGCCGTCGACACCTGCGATGCCGACGATCTCGCCACGGTGGATCGTGAGCGAGAAGTCCTTCACACCCAGGACATTCTTGTTGTTCAGGACGTTGAGGTCACGGATCTCGAGCACAGGCTCTCCGATCCTCGCCTCCTCTTTGTCGACCTTGAAGCTGACGGGACGGCCGACCATGAGGGCGGCCATCTCCTCGACGGAGGTGCCGGCCACATCGACCACGCCGATCAGCTTGCCGCGGCGGATGATCGTGCACTTCTCGGCGACGGCCTTGATCTCTTCGAGCTTGTGGGTGATCAGGATGATCGATTTTCCCTCTGCGGCGAGGTTGCGCATGATCTGCATCAGCTCGTCGATCTCCTGCGGCGTGAGGACTGCAGTCGGCTCGTCGAAGATGAGGATGTCGGCGTCGCGGTAGAGCATCTTGAGGATCTCGACGCGCTGCTGCATGCCGACCGTGATGTCCTCGATCACCATGTCAGGATCTATGGACAGACCATAACGGTCGCTTATTTCCTTGATCTTTCTGCTGGCGGTCCTGATGTCGTAGACGAAACCGCCTTCCCTGCCGAGGATGATGTTCTCGGCCACTGTGAAGTTGTGGACCAGCTGGAAGTGCTGGTGGACCATTCCGATTCCCAAGTCGAAGGCATCGTTGGGGCTGTTGATCTCGACTTCCTTACCCCTGACCTTGATGACTCCCCTGTCAGCCTTGTAGAGGCCGAAAAGGATGCTCATCAGCGTACTCTTGCCTGCACCGTTCTCTCCCAGGATGGCATGGATCTGGCCTTCCTCGACACGCAGCGTGATGTCGTCGTTCGCGACGATGCCGGGAAACTCCTTGCGGATGCCAATCATCTCAATTACGTGACTCATCAAATCTCCTGTACTTTGACAAGGGCGCACTGTTGGTGCACGTCGTTCTTGAAAAGGGCCGCCGATATGCGGCGGCCCCATTGCTTTTACGCCTTGTGTGGTCCTTACTTGATGAGACCGTCACCGGTGTCCTGGACGACGATGGTGCCGTCTGCGATGAGGGCGGCGACCTCGGCGACCTGGGCCTCGATCTCAGGAGTCAGGTTCGGGTTGCTGACAGGGATGCCCGCACGACCATCGGAGACGCCGAGCTCGATGTGGGTACCACCCTGGAAGGTTCCGTTGGCGGCGGCCATGGCCTGGTCGTAGGCGACGCCCGCGACGTCCTTCATGGCGCTGGTCAGGATGCACGACTCACCGTTGCCCATGTCACCGACGCTGTACTGGTCGACATCGACGCCGACTGCCCAGACATCCTCACCGGAGAGCCTTCTGTTCTTGGCCTCGTTGATGACGCCGACACCGGTACCGCCGGCTGCGGCGAAGATGGCGTCGACACCAGCGTCATACATGGCGGTGGCCAGCTGCTGGCCGAGGGCCAGGTCGGCGAAGGAACCGGAATAGGTGAAGTTGGAAGAATCCATCGTGATGTTGGTTCCGAGGTTGGCATTGGCGTAGGCGACACCCTGCTGGAAGCCCCAGTTGAACTTCTGGACGGCGGGGATCTCGAGGCCGCCGACGAATCCGACGGAGCCCTCGACCAGCTTCAGGGCCGTGGCGACACCGGCCAGGTAGCCGGCCTCATGCTCGCGGAAGGTGATGGCGACAGTGTTCTCGCCGATGCCGGAGGCCAGAGGATCGTCGATGATGATGATCATCAGGTCAGGATACATCTCCTGGGCCTGGGTGACAGCCTCGACGAAGAGGTAGCCCGGGCATGCGATGAACCTGTAGCCCTGGTCATAGAGGTCGGAAATCGCGGTGAGGTAGTCGGTCGTGGTGGTTCCGGCCGGGCGGAGGTAGGTGCACTCGAGTCCGAGCTCATCGGCAGCCTGCTTGACGCCCTCGTATGTGCCCTGGTTGAAGGACCTGTCATCGATGGTGCCAGCATCGGTGACCATACCGAGCTTCAGGGCCTCGGATGTGGCCTCGCCTGCTCCCTGGGCGAACACGCTTGTGACGGCCATGAGGATGACGAGCAGCATTGCGATAGTCTTTTTCATAGATCTGGTCTCCTTTGTTCTAGGATCTTGCATGTATCTGCCATTCTACAGGCAGCTGTGGGCTGAGTCAAACGGAAAAGGACCATGCGGACCTGACAGATTTCCTTTACTGTAAAGAAACAATAAGAAATGCAACAAGGCGCAACAGTGAAAAATCACACATATTGTCGTGACAAATTTTCCCCACTGCTGCAATAATGTGCCGCATGAGTGGCACAAATCACGGAAGAGTCGCTTCCGTCCATTTTTCAAGCGAGCCTCTTGAAGGCGGCTCATGGCGCGTCTCCCTCCTCCTCGTCTTCATAGCGGATGAGGATGGAAGGATACCCCTCACCTTCTCCGTCCTGGGCAAGGCGCACACCCGCCTCGTGGCGGTGTCGAAGGGAGAGAACAGGATCACCGACGAGCTCGTGCTCGACGATCCCAAAGGGAACAATCCCTTCAGCTTCATAGGCACGGACAGTGTGGAAGCACTGGTGCGGGTGGACGGCGTGGGCCTGAGTGGCGACGTCGTTCTGGCATAGGAGAGAAAGAAAGTGAAGACGATAAGAGTCAGCGCAGCGGTCATACACCACGACGGAGAAGTCTACGCAACAAGGCGTGGCAAGGGAGCCTTCAAGGGAGGCTGGGAGTTCCCCGGCGGAAAGCAGGAGGCGGGCGAGAGCGGCGAGGATGCCGTCGTTCGCGAGATCAGGGAAGAGCTCGGGGCCACCATAGCCGTCGAGGAGAAGCTTTGCACGGTCGAGTACCAGTACCCAGACTTCTTCATGACGATGGACTGCTATCTGTGCCATGTGGCTGACGGCAAGCTCGTCCTCAGTGAGCACGACGCGGCCAAGTGGCTCCCCCTCGCACAGATCGACTCCGTCGACTGGCTGCCTGCCGACATCCTGGTCGTAGAGGAGATCAAGAAGCGCTTCCAGGCCTAAGGGCCAAGCAGGGCTAGAGGCACGACGAAGACTCCATCCTCCCTCACATAAGCCTTTGGTCCTGCTGTGACGACCATCTTGAACGATGGAGCTGGCAATCTCGTGCCGTCAACACGCTGCGCAAGACGGATGAGATTTCTGGCCCCCTCATCAACCCTATCCGGATTGAACAGCTTCACCTCTACAGGAGCCCAGCGCCCATCCGCAAGCTGTATAACAGCATCCGCCTCCAGTCCAGAACTGTCCCGATAATGGTGTACTGTGCCATCAATCGTCTGGGCATAGATTCTCAGATCCCTGACGACCATGCCCTCGAAAAGCAGTCCGAAAGTATTGAGGTCCTTCATCAACGACTCGGGACCGGCTCCAAGCGCCGCCGCAGCCAACGCAGGATCAGAAAAATGGCGGGTGGGTGTCGTCTGAATTGCTGCTTTAGAACGCAGATTCGGGTTCCAAGCATCGAGTTCTTCAATTATATACAAGCGGTCAAGGATTCCAATGTACTTTCCTACGGTCTCCCGAGAGAAATTGTTGCCACCTAAAGTCATGTCATTTAGAATTGATGACAATGGAGCCTGACTCGACTCCATACGGGCATAGGATCGAAGAAGGGACAGGACTTCACTCCTCGTCTTCCTCAAGTCTACAAGACGCGGCAGATCATTCTCCAACAATTCATCCAAAAGTGTTGCTGGCACTCGCACGGCAAGTTTCCTGTCTTCAACCCTGACAGCACCAGGCCAGCCTCCCCTACACAGCAGATAGGCCATGTCCTCAAGATCAAGCCGACTTGTAGCATATACAGGCTCAGCAGCATCAAAGAGTTTTGAGAGGGAGACGGTTCCCGGAGAATCACCGGATTCAAAAAGTGACATTGTCCTCATGTGGAGTCTGGCGATACGGCCAAAGCCTGAATGGACAACAGACAACCTTTTCTCTCCGGATCCGTAATCCACCACATCAGGCGTTGCGGATCCTGTGAGGATGAACTGTCCGAATCTGTTTCTACGGTCGACCTCCCGCCTGACCGCATCCCACAGTGGTGGACAGAGTTGCCACTCATCAATCAGACGTGGATCAGGGCCATCGAGCAGCATTGAAGGATAGGCTTTTCCCATTGCGATGCTATCAGGCTCATCATCCAGGAAAAGCGAGCTGGCGGCCTTTTGCATGGCGCTTGTGGTCTTTCCTGACCACTTCGGGCCACAGATCTCAACTGCGCCCGAAATCTTCAGAAGCTGGTCCAACTTTCCATCAACCAGTCTTGGCAAGTAGTTTTCCATGTCATCACAATATCATACAACATCAATGTTTGTCAAACATAACCTGCAAATTCCTGACTTTCTAACCTGCAAATTCCTGACTTTCTAACCTGCAAATTCCCGACTTTCCAACCTTCAAAATCTTGGACAAACAGTCCACAGACAGAAAACGATGAGGGACATGGAGAGGAACTCGCCTCTCACATTTCTTGACAAGTTCATCAGACCGATCGACACATTTTCAGGATCCCTATATGATGCAACGACATGAAAGGATACACATTTGAAGATCTCATGGGACCAAGGCTTGGGAAGGCAGTCGTCGAGGTCATGGAGAGGAAGGGAGAAGGAAGCGTCTCGCGCGAAGACTTCTTCGACCAGCCTGAGCTCCTCGCCGAATTCGACGCTTGGGTATACATGATTGTAAACTGGCCAAAGGACGACAAGGACTTCCCGCCCTGCTTCACTCCTGCTCACAGCGATGAAGTCAAATAGTCGTAGATGTCCCTGCGTACCGGCGTATCGAGAATGTAGTCGATCTCGAAGGCCTTCTCCCCTTCCACGACCACAGGCACAGGGTCGCCGGTAGCCTCGACCTCCCCGAGGAAGTAGAACTCCTTGCGCAGATCTGCGTCCTTGTTCTTCCTCACGAAGAGATAGATGCGGTTGTTCCTGTCAGCTTCCGTCCGCTTGTAGATGTGGTCCGCGTCAGGACTGTCGACCGACCTCTTGGTCTTCGACAGCGCGATGATCTCGCCCGGAGAGACGAAGCGGTCCTCGTAGCCTATGCCGTCCTCCTCCTTCTCGTAGTTTATGAACACGGGCAAAGTCCTGGTCTGTGCGTCGTATTTGTAGCCTCCGATGTTCAGCGAGGTGAGGCTGACCGACCATCTCAACAGACGGCACACATCATCATAGGTGTACTTCTCGAAGAGGACCAGGTCCGTATCCTTGTACTTCTTCGAAAAGTCCTTCCTGTATCTGTACAGACCGTCCTCGACGATCTCTGACAGCTCATGGCGGAAGCCCTCGTCACGCAGCAGGGCGCGGAAGGCAGGATCGACATTGCCATTGTGATCGAGGATGGCGCATCCACTGAAGCGCCCTTCCCTGTCCGGCTTCTTCAGAAAGCTCAGGTCGAGGTTGCTGCGCACGAAATCGGGAATGATCCAGCCACTTCGATCGGCGGCAGCCTCGAGGCCAATGCCTGGGCTGGCAGCATCGAGCAGCCTCTTCAGGACATTGAGCTCCTGTTCCCTCTTGCCCTCGGAGAATGAGATCGAGACGTAGGCAAGGATGCGCTCGGCCTGAGGCGAGAGTCTCACCGGGTAGTCCTTCTCCACCTTCCTCAGGAAGGCGTAGTACGAGCCGAAGGCATCGACGTAGCGTTGTATGTCTATGTTGCCGTCCTTGCGGAAGTCGCTGATCGTCGGCACGCGGCCAAGCTTGTTCTTGAGCTCGAGGTACTGATCCCTAAGGAAGGACGTCCGGCTGAAGTTGGCCTCATCGATCTTGCTGTAGATCAGCTTGCGGGCGACAGGATCGAAGTTGACTGTCGAGTTTCCAGGAATCAGGCGTGTGCACTCGAGGGAGTCACGCCTGAGGTTGTCCTTGTTGTATGAGGCGTCGCCGGCCAGGGCGACTGGAATCAGGTAGCTCTTCTTGTAGTTCGCGATGAAGTCTATGATGACGACGAATTCCTTGTCGGGATCCTTCCTCAATCCTCTTCCAAGCTGCTGGATGAAGATGATTGGAGACTCTGTCGGCCGCAGCATGATGATCTGGTTGACCTTCGGGATGTCGACGCCCTCGTTGAAGACGTCGACGGAGAGGATGTAGTCCAGCTGACGGCCATCGGGCACATCCTGCTGAAGCCTGTCGGCATAGTCCATGCGCAAGTCCACAGGCGTACTGCCGGAAACGGCTACAGTCCTGAGCCCCATCGCGTTCATCATCACGGACAGCCTGGACGCCTCCTCGTTCCGGCTGCAGAAGATCAGGCCTTTGACGCGGTCGCCTGAGTACCCGTAGAAGCGGGCCTTCTCGACGATGTTGCGCACCCTCTCCTCCCGCACCAGATCATTGAAGGAGCTCTCCTCGTCAAGCAGCTGGCCATCCACCTCTATGTCAGTGATTCCGAAATAGTGGAATGGACACAGGAGGTCGTTCTCCATGGCCTTCTGCAAGCGTATGTCGCATGCGATCGAGTAGTCGAAGAGGGCATAGATGTTGAAATGGTCCGTCCTGTCCGGAGTGGCCGACATTCCAAGCGTGAAGTCGGGTTTCAGATAGGACATGATCTTCTGGTAGCTTGGCGCTCCGGCACGATGGACCTCATCTATGATGACATAGTCGAAATGGTCACGCGCCAGCCTCCTCTCGTCCACATAGCGGGATAGCATGTTGATGGTCGAGAAGACGTATTTCCTGTCGATCTGGCGTCTGTCTCCCGCAAGGAAACCTATCTCGTTGTGGATCGACGGTCCGAGCACCTGTTCGAAGCTGACCGCAGCACTCTCGAGGATCTGCTCCCTATGCACAAGGAATAGCAGGCGGCGAGGCTTGTACACCTTGACGTCGAAACAGCTGAGGAAGGTCTTTCCCGTACCTGTGGCCGCAATGATGAGGGCCTTCTTCCTGCCCTCACTGCGGAGCTTCTGCAAGGAACGTGTGGCTTCGAGCTGCATCTGGTTGGGCTTGATCTCAGGAAGGAGCCGACGTTCCTGCTTGAGTGCGAGACGCCTCAGAATGTCATGACGTTCCTTCCAGCGCTTCGTGTATTCTCCAAGCCAGAACTTGTCGATCGGCCTCGCCTTCTCCCAGACCCGGTTGAAGGCCATGTCGAAATCGTCGCAATACTTTCCGCTCTCGCGGGCAGTCATCCTGACGCTCCACTCATGATTCGTCTTCAGGGCGCCCTGCGTAAGGTTCGCACTTCCGACTATGATGGTGCGCTGATCCCCAGGCTCGACGAAACAGTAGCCCTTGGTATGGAAGGCCTCATCCGTCATGACCCTCGTCTCCAGAAAAGCGTCCATGTCCATCAGGCGCTCCAGAGCCTTGGGCTCGCTGAATGTCAGATAGTCCGACGTGAGGATGCGGCCCTTCACTCCCCTGTCCCGCGCCTCCGCCAAAGGTTGGATGATGACCTCAAGGCCACTCTGGTTGACGAAGGCGACGGAGAATGAGAAGGAAGAGCAGCCGCGCAGCTTCTCGCCGAGCACATCGCACAACAGGCCGTTGTCCCGACTGTTGTCTATGATGGCCGGCTGCAATGCCGCACTGCTCTTGACCGTCCTGTCGACCAGCGCCGTCATGGCCGCACTGGCGACTTCCCTTCCCTTGTCCGCTTCCATATGGACCAGGATAGCAGCTCCTGGGGAGAATGTGCAGCCTTAAGGAGAAAGTGCAGCCACACATACCTTTTCCAATTTCATTCCGGCATTGATCAAAGGCTTTGGTTTCGCAAACTAAAACTTGAGATATCATCCGTTATTTTTCGAATATCTCAGAATAAGGAGCGTTTTCTTGGCTTAAAGTTGAGATATCAAGTGTTATTCTTTGAATATCTCAATTCTGAGAATTCCATTTCTCCTCTGAGTCTGCCCTTGTAAAGCAGAGAGGGCGGTCTCCCGCCCTCCCCTGTTCGACATTCGTCTTGTCCTTGGTCCCTTACTGTGCCATCTCGCTCTCGAGGAGGGCCAGGATGAAGGGGCCGACGCCCTTGAAGTCGTCCCTCTTCTGAGGTTCGAGGAAATAGTACTTCAGGGAGCCATCCCGGTAGGGGTTTCCACCAAGGCCGGCGACGGAACATATGCCATCGAGGTGGTAGATGCCATTCTCGTCGACGGTGAGGTAGACCCTCTTGATCCCTTCGATCGCCTTGCGGCCCTTGTCGAGCCACTCGGAATCGAGGATGCCGAGTCTGACACCCTTGAAGTACATGTAGGCGAACATCGAGCTGCCGCTGGTCTCCAGGTAGTTGCCGACACTGTCCGGATGGTCGGGCACCTGGTACCACATGCCACTTTCAGTCTGGAAGGCCGCGATGGCGACAGCCAGGGCGCGGATCATGTCCTCCAGCTCTCCCCTCCTCGGATGGTCGGCCGGGGTGTAGTCGAGGACGTCCAGTATGGCCATGCAGAACCAGCCGATGGAGCGTGACCAGAAGTGGGGTGAGAGGCCCGTCTTGATGTCGCTCCAGCGCTGGCCGCGGGACTCGTCGTAGGCATGGTAGAGGAGGCCTGTCTTCTCGTCGCGCAGCGTATTGTACGTGATCACAAGCTGGTTGATGACGTCGTCAAGCTCCTCGCTGTCGTTGTGCCTCTTGGCGTACTCGGCGTTGAAGGGCCCTTGCATGTAGAGTCCGTCAAGCCAGATCTGCCAGGGGTAGATCTCCTTGTGCCAGTAGACGCCGCTCTTAGTGCGGGGCTGGTGTACAAGCTGGCTGCGCAGCCTGTCGCTTGCCAGGGCGAAGCGCTCCTCACCACTCCTGTCGTAGAGGGGGAAGAGGGCGCGGCCGGCATTGATCTGGTCGAGGTTGTACTCGCCTTCTCTGTAGGTGGCAATGGCCCCATCAGGCCCGATCAGGCCATCATACATCGAGTAGACCCAGGGGTAGATGGAATCGTCTCCATGGAAGCTTGCGCTCTTGAGCGATGCGTAGAGCACAAGACCATGCTCGTAGTGCCAGAGCATCATGCCGGGACGGTAGTAGCTCTCGACACTTTTGGCTATTGCCAGGGACAGAGGTCTGTTGTTCGTTTTCATGGTTTCCTTTTAGAATTTGTGGATGGCCGGCGTCAAGCGCCAGCCACCCACTGTGTGTCTCAGCGGACCAGTCCGTTCTCGCGGGCGTAAGCGACGCCCTCGTCGTTCCAGGCCTTGCCGCCGATCTGGTTGAAGCCGTCAAGGAAGGCCTGCCAGTTCTCGGGAGTGAGGGCCCTCTGGCCGGAGAGGAACTCGGCGAGGGTCTGCTCGTAGAAGCGCTGGACGTCGGCGTTCGGGGTCGGCATCTGGCCACTTCCGATGGCGGGAGTCCAGTACTTGGACTGCATCTCGCGCAGGGTCGTGAGGGCGGACATCGTCTTGCCGCTGACAGCGCAGGTATAGGTCGGATACCTGGAGGCGAGCTCGGTGTCGCTGTTGTAGAAGACCATGTTCCTCAGCTGGGTGTAGACCTGTCCGTCAGGACCGGAGAAGGAGTTGTCGCCAAGGTCGCCAGCCACGGGGACGCCGTTCTCGTCAAAGACGAAGTTGACGCCTTCCTGGCCCCAGCCGCAGAGGAAGTAGCCCTCGTCGGAGCTCATCCACTCGAGCATCTCGCAGATCTTCTCGGCCTTGCCGGCGTCGACTGCATCCTGGCTGATGGCGTAGATCCTGTAGTTCTGGTCGTAGGCGCCGACAGAAGCCAGTCCATCGGGTCCTGTGGGCGGGTCGATGACGATCCACTCGCCGTCAGGGAAGTTGGCGTCGAAGGGAGCGTAGTTGGACTCGGCCGCGTAGGCTGCGTTCTGCTCCTTCATGATGCCGAACCTGCCCTGCTTCCAGGCGGCGCGGAAGTCATCCTTCTTGTAGCTGAGCCAGTTGGGATCCATGACGCCCTCATCGCACATCTGGCGGATGTAGACCATGGCGTCGTAGAACTCGGGCTTGTAGACGTTCAGGCCGAGGTTCTCCTCCTCGAAGCACCACAGACCGTCGACACCGAAGGCGCCGAGGATCGGGAAGAGCCTGGCTCCGGGATAGCCCTTGAGGGTGGCGTCGGACTCGATGTAGGCGCCGTAGCCGTAGGTGTCGTTCTTGCCGTTCTGGTCGGGATCGTTGAAGGTGAAGGCCCTCATGACCTCCATCAGCTCGTCGAGGTTGGTGGGAACCTCGAGGCCGAGGTTGTCCAGCCAGTCCTTCCTGATCAGGAGACCCTCGTTCTTGGCGACGGAACCGGGGCTGGCGAAGCCGTAGCTGTGGCCGTCGATCGTCGACATGGCGATGGAGTCGGCGTCGTACTGCTGTGCCGTGCGGTTGGGCATCAGGGCATAGTAGTCATCGACGGGGGCGACGAGGCCCTGGTCGACCAGACGGGTCAGGACAGGGCGGCTGACCATGAAGATGTCGGGCAGACTGTTGCCGGCGGCGGCAGCCTGGATCCTGACGTCCTGGTCGCTCTCGTTGGAGGGCAGCACGGACAGGTGCAGGTCGATGTTGTGCTCGTTGAGCAGGATGTCGTAGCCGATCCAGTCGTCAGGAATCGGTCCGGCCTCTGTGATGGCGGCGCCATACCAGAGCTCGATCTCGACGGGGCCGTCGGAGGCGGCCGTCGTCTCGGATCCACCGTTCGCGAAGATGAGCGTCATGCTCATAAGGGCGACGAGGAGCAATGCTAGAGCTTTCTTCATAAAAACCTCCTTGTTTTTGTCTGAAGACTCATACGTTCTCTATGAATCATCCCTTGACGGCACCAGCCATGGTTCCCTTCGTGAAGTACTTCTGGATGAAGGGATAGGCGATGACCATCGGGATGGCCGACATGAAGACCGACGCGGCCTTGATGGCCTCGATCGGAGCGTTTCCAAAGGCGCTGACCTCGACGTACTCGTTCATGCCAGCGGCCATCAGGATGTTCCTCAGCAGGATCGGCAGCGGGTTCAGGTTGCTGTCCTGGATGTAGAGCATGGCATTGAAGAAGTTGTTCCAGAAGGAGACGCCGTAGTACAGGCCGATCGTCATGACGATCGCCTTCGACAGCGGCATGACTATCCTCATCAGGATCTGGACCTCCGAGCAGCCGTCGATCCTGGCGCTCTCCTTCAGCTCGGCCGGGATGCCGTCGAAGAACTGGCGCATGATGATGACGTTGTATGTGGAGATCGCTCCCGGAAGGAAGACCGCGGCCAGGTGGTCCATCAGTCCTATGTTCTGGACCAGGAGGTAGGCGGGGATCATTCCGACGTCGAAGATGTAGGGGATCAGGATGAGCGTCGTCAGCGCTTTGCGTCCCGGCAGCGTCTTGACCGACATGACATAGGCCAGAGGTATGGTCAGCAGCAGGGCGCACACGACGCCTCCGACGAGGATCTTGATCGAGTTCGAGAAGGCCATCACGAAACCGTTGTTGCCCAGAAGAGCCTTGTAGGCGTCGAAGGAGTAGCCCCAGGGCGAGAGGAACATGCCTTCAAGGTAGGTTCCGATGTAGGTGTTGGGCCTGAAGGACAGCGTGACCGTCGACCAGAGCGGGATCAGGATGATGACGAGCATGACGACCATGAAGACGTCGACGCAGATCTGGAAGACCTTGTCGGCCTTGGTCGGGCGCACCGCCTTGTTGTGCATGCTGGGCTTGAGCTGCTGCTGGACGAGCTTGAGCTCGCTGGCGACAGCCATGTCCTCGCATGAGAGCGACATGACGTAGGCGGCGATGGCGGCCAGCAGATACAGAGCCTTGATCAGAAGGCTGGCGTCCCCGGTCACACCGATCAGGGAGAGCACCACGCATGCGATGCCGAAGCTGTGCTTCCTCGTCACGAAGGTCATCAGGACGACGAGCGCGTAGGCGACGAGGAGGACCGTTCCGAATGAGAGGCCGAAGCCTGCGACCGCCGTGGCGATCAGTACGAAGAGTGCGGAGACGAGTCCGCTTGCGATTGTGCGGATCATACAGCTTCCTCCCTGAGTCTGCCTTCGGCGACCATCATCAGGACGCTTGCGGCGACGGCGATGACCATCATGACGGCGTAGAAGCCGCTGAAGCGGATCATCAGCGCGATGAGCGAGACGGCGAGGGCCGCCGAACCCACGGTGCGCCTACCCTTCACGATGAAGTTGAGCACACCGCTGGCGGCCAGGAGGATGCCCATGATGATTCCCGTCTGGGCATTGTTCAGGTCAGCCGCGTACTGCGTGTTCCAGCTGCGCGTCATCGTGGCGTTGAGTCCGGCCACGGCGGCCTCGGTGTCCATCGAGGCGAGGGCGCTGTAGGAGACGATGTTCATGACGAGGGCGGCGACGCCGATCACGATGATGGCGATGGCCCCTATCCTGTCGAGGCCGAAGGCCTCAAGCTTTGCTTTGATTTGTGCCATATCAGCCTCCGGATCAGAAGAGCGATGAGCCCTCGTTGAATTTCGAGACGAGCTTGTTCGAGAAGAGCACGAGCAGCATTCCGATGACGCCCTTGAAGAGTCCGACGGCCGTAGCGAGGCCGAACTGGAACTGCAGCAGGCCCTGGCGGTAGACCCAGGTGTCGATGATGTCGCCGACGGAGTAGACCTGGGGGCTGTAGAGCATGTACATCTGGTTGAAGCCGGCGTCCAGGATGGTGCCGATCTTCAGCAGCAGGACCGTCACGATGACGGGCTTGATCGCAGGCAGCGTGATGTAGCGCACGCGCTGCCAGCTGTTGGCGCCCTCGACCGTCGCGGCCTCGAAGAGGGAGACGTCGATGCTCATCAGGGCTGCGATGAAGATGATCGCCGACCAGCCCATCTCCTTCCAGGCGTCCGACAGCAGGACGACCCAGGGGAAGGCCTTGACCGATGACAGGAAGTCGATCGGCGTGCCTCCGAAGAGCTTGATGACATCGTTGAGGATTCCCGAAGAGGGACTCAGCAGGGCGAAGAGGACACCGTACATGATGACCCAGCTGAGGAAGTGCGGCAGGTAGGCCAGCGTCTGGACCGACTTGCGCAGCGCGTAGTGCGTGCACTCATAGATTGCGATGGACAGGATGATCGAGATCGGCAGGCTGATGATGATCTTGCCGAAGGAGTACATCAGGGTGTTCCTCAGCAGCTGGCCGAAATAGAAGCTGTTGAAGAAGTCCGTGAAGTTCTGGAATCCGATCCACTCGGAGCCGATGACGCCATCACGCGCACGGAAGTCCTTGAATGCGATCTGCGCGTTGAAGATGGGTACGTACTTGAAGATGATGTAGAACACCAGGGGAATCAGGAGGAGGAGATAGACATCCTTGTGTCTTGCGATCTCCCTCCCCAGATTCGGCTTCGGTGCGACCAGTACTGTGGTCCCGTCCTTCAGGACCTTGGTCTGGGGCTGTCTGGGGACACTCGTCCCACTCCTGCCCGCAGAGCCCTTTACAGAGTCTTTGCTATGCATTTTCCACCTCGATAAGAGAATTATGATGGCGCTTTCGGGAACTATCCTTACTCGAAATTGGAAAATTCAGACTTGGACAGGGGCTTCAGGAGGCCTGAAGAAGCCCCCTCCACCCCATCATGATGCACTTTTCCGGCCCGCGATGAGCTATCTTCTCATCTTGCCAGGAGCGACGCCGACGATCTTCTTGAAGACGCGGCAGAAGTAGGCCTGGTCCTGGAAGCCGACCTCGCCCGCGATCTCGTTGATCGTCTTGCCGCTGGTGCGCAGCAGTTCGCCGGCAAGCTGGATGCGGTAGCGGTTCAGGTAGTCCCAGGGCGAGATGCCCATGTCCTTCTTGAAGATCCTCGTCAGGTAGTCCTCGGAGATGTTCACGCTGTCGGCGATCTGCCAGCGGCTGATCTGGCTCGTCGCCTTCTGGTTGAGGTAGACGATGGCCTTCTTGACCAGGGCACCCGTCAGCGGCGGGAGGATCTGGCGGCCGGCGAAGATGCCGATCAGGCGGGAGAGGAACTCCTGCGAGGCGCAGATCGAGCTGTTGCATATCAGGAGGGAGGGCAGCGAGAGGATGGGCTCCACCTCATCCTTCGTGAAGACGTCCTTGACGATGAGGATGGGCGTCGAGGCCGAGAGACTGTTGTGGCGCAGCCGCTCCAGGTCGGCAACGTCGATCCTGTCCAGGATGATCAGGGCCGGTGCCGAGCGCATCGACGAGACCAGGCTGTCCACATTGTCGAAGGAGAGCTTGTGGCCGAAGGCGTCCAGACCTTCGAGCTCCTTTGGCAGGTTCCCGATGACCAGGATGTCGGCGGATCCCTTGGGCCGGCTGCCGCCCTGGACGGAGAGGCCCGTCCACAGGTCGGCCCCGCAGCTCGTCAGGCCGAAGCACAGGAAGGGCAGGTCGCGGGTCGCCTGGTGGTTCCTCAGCAGTTTGAGCGCAGTGCTGTCGCCGCTGTGGTCAGCCGCTGCGTCGTAGGCGATCTGGGTCAGGTCGCCTGGCAGGTTGAAGCCGTCCACCAGAGCGCCCTCCTCCATCACGATGAGCTGGCTGAACTGGGACAGACACTGGGGGACCTCGTCCCCCTGGCGTGCTGCCAGGAAGAGGATGTTGCCATAGGAAGGCGCCTTCGTCTGCCCGCTCAGGCTGGGCCAGGGCAGGGTCACGAGGACGGCGTGCTCCTTGTAGTGGAAGGAGCCTGAGAGGAGGACGACAGTCTCCTCGGCCAGCTGGAGCGAAGGACTGCCCGCCATGAGGCTGGGCCTCCACTTGTCCATGGAGATGCTCAGCGAGAGGAAGTTCGGTGTGGCGACGGCCTGGAAGGAGGCCTTCTCCCCCTCCCCGGCCTCGATGGCCAGGTTGTGGAGGATCTCCAGGGCCTGGACGAGCTTCTCGGGATCCGTCGAGAGGGCGGGCAGGCGGTCCGGGATCGATACGGAGGCCCAGTCCCTCGAGGAGGCGAAGCCGCTCAGCAGCGCCTGGCTGTCGACGATGCGGCACTCGATCTCGACCTCGCCCTTCTCCGTCAGGACCAGGTCCAGAAGGTGCTCGGCCTTCATGACGGCGCCGGCGACCTGCTCCCGGGCGGGGCTGTCCGCGACCAGGGAAAGCACATTCCTTATTGATGACAACGGCTCGCGGAGCTCCTCGGAGAGGTTGGCGTAGAAGGCCTTC